>CAJVYT010000287.1 GCA_913009765.1 uncultured candidate division Zixibacteria bacterium | reverse complement strand
GTACAAGGCCGTAGTCTTGTCGAAAGGGCTATACTGGTAGCAAAAAATGTCAAAGCGATCAAGCGCATTATTGTCTCAACAGACGATGAGGAAATTGCTGAGCACGCCCGACAAGTCGGTGCTGAAGTACCATATTTGCGACCGCCAGAATTATCGAAAGATGATACGCCTATGGTAGCCGTTCTCAGCCATATTCGTTCCTGGTTGAGGTCAGATAATAATGATGGTCGGCAATCGATAGATGCAATTATTTTATTGGCACCTACATCGCCTATGAGAAGGAGCGAAGAAGTGGCAGGTGCAATAGACCTATATTTCTCGTTACGAAATAAATATATCCAGATAGGAGCGGTACATACAGTAAGCCCAGTTCCAGCTTGCTATCAACCACAGTACTTTTGGAAAGCGGTGACACGAGAAAATGGAATACCAGTGATGAATCGAAATAAGACATATGGGGTAAATCGTCAGTATTATTATAGAAATGGAGCAGCTGTGGTGCTTGATCCAAATAGGATCGAAGCGCTGAATATTAAAAGGTGGCAGGTCTATCCTTTTATAATTGATAGACCATTAGTAAGTATAGATTCAGAGTTTGATCGGCTTCGAGTTGAGCATTCCGGCTCTTTAGAGCCTGACACTGCAGCTAATTTGAGCAGACCGTCGGCTTAATAATTTAGGCTCTTCAGGAAAATTAGTGGGTAAAAATATAACGAATTGACCGTAAAAATGAAAGATATTCAGAGACATTGAGGGTGGAGCATCCTGCCCCGGTTCTGAGAAGATGGAAGTGCAAGCCACCATCAAATCAGAGAAAGGAACAGGATGCAGATCAAGACTATCCTCAATCGAGTCCAGAAATACAAATCTTTTGTTTACGGAACGGTTCATTGGCTAGAAGATGCCACTGTCCCGACCCTTGAGGTTGAGATACAGCCTCGTGCAAACAGTCGTGCAATATGTAGCCATTGCGGTAAGAAGCGAGCGGGTTATGACCGGCTACCAGTAAGGCGATTTGAGTTCATCCCGATGTGGGGCTGCAAGGTGTTTTTTGTTTACAGTCCTCGCCGTGTTGATTGTCCTGGTTGCGGTATCAGTGTTGAACGTATGCCCTGGGTCGACGGTAAGCGACGACTGACTGAAGCCTACGCCTGGCATCTTGCCGGCTGGGCGAAGCGGTTGAGCTGGAAAGAGGTGGCAGAGGCCTTTCATACAACTTGGGATCATGTATTCACTTCGGTTGAGCGTGCGGTGAATTGGGGTAGAGAACATCAGGACTTATCCGGTGTTGAAGCGATCGGTGTCGATGAAATTGCCTGGAAACGAGGCCACCGTTACCTGACACTGGTTTACCAGATTGATGAACACAATAAACGCTTGCTCTGGATCGGTGAAAAACGAACAGTAAAAACGTTGCTGCGGTTCTTCCGTTGGTTTGGCAAGGAAAGAAGTCAGTCGCTGAAGTATATATGCAGCGATATGTGGAAACCGTATTTGAAAGTAATTGCGAAAAAGGCCGGTAATGCTCTGAATATTCTGGATCGCTTTCATATTATGACGCATTTAAGCAAAGCGATTGATGAAGTTCGTGCACAGGAAGCCAGGGAATTGAAAGAGCAAGGTTATGAGCCAATATTGACGAAGACCCGCTGGCTGCTGTTGAAGAAACCAGAGAATCTGACATCGACACAGGGCAGTAAACTGGCAGAACTTTTACAGTACAACCTGAAGTCTATCCGGAGTTATTTGTTGAAAGAAGAGTTTCAATTATTCTGGCAATACACCTCACCCTACTGGGCCGGTGTCTATTTGGATAAATGGTGCACAAAAACGATGCGATCAAAGATTGAACCGATGAAAAGAGTGGCCAAGATGCTACGCCGACATCAGCCATTATTAATGAACTGGTTTAAGGCTAAAAAACAGTTTTCCAGTGGTATAGTTGAAGGATTTAATACCAAAGCAAAACTGACTACGAGAAAAGCATATGGTTTTAGAACCTATCATGCGGCTGAAATAGCCTTGTATCATGCGTTGGGGGCATTACCTGTACCGGAAACCGCCCACAAATTTTTCTGAGGAGGCTTTTAAATATACTATACGAAATGGAGCATGGATTAATTCACGAATATTATTTTCATTGAATTCTGGAACTTTTCGACCAATCTCTGGATTTTCTTTTAACGACTCAATGTGTGAAATTATGTTAACAACAAAGTCATTACCTACATGGGGAACACCTTCGTCAACGTAGTATCTTTTTATTGCTTCTAGATCATTAAATGCGGAATCAGATATTAATAATTTCAAATTTTAATACCCAATTTTTTCTTTGCTTCATCAAGGGTTTGTACTTTTCCTTCTTGCACTTCCATTAACCCTTGCGCAATAGCTTTAACAAATGCACGCTCTTCTTCGTGGTTTTCATAATCTGCCAATCCTTGAACAATTGCTATACCACGCCCTCTGCTTGTTAATAAAATTGGCCGATGCGTATCTTTTGTCCTATTTACAATTTTTCCTGGGTTTATTTTTAGATCAGAAAGTGGAACTACGTCTTCGGAAAATCTTGTTTTCACTTGAATATACCTCAACAGGTGCTGTTAACAGGACTCATTATAACACCAGTAAAGAGGCTGTCTAGAAAAATATAACGATTGAGCTAACCGGCACGCCGTTTTTTGGCGCGTCCGGTTGAGCGCTTTGATAGAGGTTGCTGTTGCGATGTTGAATACACATCCAATAAGCGCCTGATCATTTTTTGATATTGCGTGTTATGTTTTTTTGCCTCTTGCTTGAAGAATTCCACACTTTTCTTGCTAAGAGATATTGTGACCTTTACGGTATCTTCCTTAAAGGCCAGTTCCTCTGGAGATGGGAGAAAATCATGTATTACCTTCAGTTCACCAAGCTCTTCGTCGGTATATTTAATTTTCGCGCTCATATATCTTTTTACCTTTCCGCCAATAACCGGCGCCAAATATTCGAATCACACCAGCTCGATAAGTAAACCTCACCGTCATGACACCACCTCCAACCTTTCCAAAGCAAAAATACCTTTGTTCTTTTTTATTGCTATGGGCCAGGTCTTCTGCAATTACCCTGTTCGGGTCGGCGAAGGCATACTGTGCTTCCGAGAATGAGATATCGTGTTTTATCTGGTTTGCCAGATCCTTCTCTGGATCCCAATCGAAGCTGTCCTTGCTCATAAGATCAGTATAGTAGAAATATGGCTAATAAGCCATATTATTATATGTATTCTAATTCAGGCGCTTAGCAAAATAAATAGACACCCATACAAATGATTGTCATTAAGACCTTTTGGGTGCAGAAGCGATTGGGTTTTCTTTAATCTCATCAGGGCTCGGCATATTAAAGTGATATGTGGAAACCGTATTTGAAAGTGATTGCTAAAAAAGCAGGAAATGCCCTGAATATCCTGGATAGATTTCATATCATTGCGCATTTAAATAAGGCGATAGATGAAGTCCGGGCACAGGAAGCCAGAGAACTGAAAGAGCAGGGTTATGAGCCTATCTTAACGAAGACACGATGGCTCTTACTGAAGAACAAGGAAAACCTGACAGCACTACAGGACACAAAGCTATCTGAACTATTGCAGTACAATTTAAGGTCAATCAGGAGTTACCTGTTAAAAGAAGAATTCCAATTCTTCTGGCAATACAACTCCGCTGCCTGGGCAGGGAAGTTTCTTGATAAGTGGTGTACAAAAACAATGCGATCAAAGATAAAACCAATGAAAAGAGTGGCCAGGATGCTGCGTCGCCATCGACCATTATTAATGAACTGGTTTAAGGCCAAAAAACAGTTTTCCAGTGGTATAGTTGAAGGCTTTAATACCAAAGCAAAACTGACTACCAGAAAAGCGTATGGGTTTAGAACCTATCATGCAGCTGAAATAGCCTTGTATCATGCGTTGGGGGCGTTACCTGTACCGGAAACTGCCCACAAATTTTTCTGACGAGGCAAATTTAAGATATTTTATCCAGCGTGAATAAATGTCAATTAATTTAGTTTTATTTTCATTAGTCGAGCTATTAAATGAACTTACAATTTTGCTTTTTGAAGAATATATCATAGCCATCAGTAATAGATGAAGCCCAGTAAGCCCCAATATAACGTTAAGCCAAAGTGGAAAAGTTACCTGAAAATCCAATACATTATCCATTTCTTTTTCTCTTTAACATAACGTCGCAAATCACCGGCGGCAAAAAGCAGAGCGACGAAGGAGCGGCGCCTTTTGCCGTCCGAGTGAATTTGCCTTGTTATGTTTATTCCTTTGGAACGTAGATTGCTTTCCCTCTTGCAGTTTTCGTTTCCTCCGCGCCGGCATAGAACACCCCTCCGGAGAAAAAGCCAACCATGCCACTGGATTTTTCTCCACTTTGCAGGAGAATTACACCGTTAGCTCCGAGTTTTGCAGCCTGAGCTTTAAGCTCGTTAATTGTTCTATCTTGTGCTGCTTGCGATGACAACTCTACATCACTTGATGCCTCAACAATTCCGATGGTTTCATATTGTGATGGTGGATCGAGATAAATTCTTACCTCACTGGAAATAATTGCAGGCCTTGTTGTTCCGGTCACAATCGCAGAGCCTGTTGCACAACCATACAAAACAGTCAAAGCCATCAAGGTTACAACGATTTTGATTTTTTCCATCTTTGATCTCCAGTAAACATAACGCTAAGCTAAGCTGGCCGAAACAGGGCGTGGTTTTTGTGGCAAGATGGCGCGTAGCGACAGCCACAAATAATGCGGCGTGTTACGGCTCTGCTTGAGCGTTTTGTTATGTGCGCCAAATTCATATACTAAGGTATAGAGACACGAATGTCTGCTTAGAGCCAAGTACGGAAGTTTTGTGCAGATTTAATTACATCAGAAAATTTAATAATGATTAAAAATTAAGTGTTTTCGTTATTGATCAGGTTGATGGCCTGCTTGTGGTGCTACCGTTTATATTTGTTTCTTTCAGCAACCACTTCAGGCGGCAAGTGGTCAAGTCTTCTTGTAACTTTCAATTTGCATGTTGCATTTTTTCTAATAGATACTGTTTTATTACTAGAAGTTCTTTCCGATGCTTCATAAGGAGCAGGAATAACCATTACCGATTTGGAGAACTCGCTTTCAGGAATATTAAACAAAAACATGTTGTACGGCATATAGGGCTTACCGGGGTTTTTAATTCCATCAATTGCAATCTTTGCAGCGTCGTAATTGGGTTGATAAAGGTATGCCGTAAATGAATCGTAAGAAACATCCTTACCTCTGCGCTTGGTTTTAATGTGTCTATGCTCCAGCCTGCCAAAGTAAGATGTAGGTTGTTTTACATAAATGTCATGACACACCCCTTCAACCTCAACATACTCAATCAATTTGGAGTCGATCTTCGTATCTTCATCACAACTAGTAAGCACAAAAGAAAATAGGACAATTGAAAAAATTAATTTATTCATAACTATTTTTCCTTACGGTGATTTTTATAATAATTTATTAACATTAATTCTGGCAAAGGTTTATTTCAGATTCGTTGAAAATATTGAACTAGATAAACACCGTAATTTACAGGAACTATAATCAGTATAGCCGTTATCCATGAGTGGAAATAGTAAGAAGCCCTGGACGATCACTTTGGGTCGATATCTGACATTCTTTATTACACATAACGCCTTGCTCAGCGGCTATTCAAAGCGGCACGTTTTTGCGTATGCAAAACAAGTGCCGCTTTGAATTGTCCAGATCGGAAGAGCACACGTCTGAACTCCAGTCACACTGATATATCTCGTATGCCGTCTTCTGCTTGAAAAAAAAAAACAAAAAAC
>CAJVYT010000286.1 GCA_913009765.1 uncultured candidate division Zixibacteria bacterium | reverse complement strand
TTTTTCGTGTATTTGTTTTTTTTCTTTTTTTTTTCTTCTTTATTTTTTTTTTTTTTTTTTTCAAGCAGAAGACGGCATACGAGATATATCAGTGTGACTGGAGTTCAGACGTGTGCTCTTCCGATCTTATTTTGTAAGTTTTTCCATCCACTCCGACATCTGGTTCCACAATTCAACACCGTTAAAACCAACCGCATTCCAGTCTCGCCACGGATATGGCGGGAATTCATCCAAATGCGACCGTATTTCATCGGGGTGAGCTAAAATCCCTAAAGCATTGTCCTTAGCACCGGCGGCAACATATTCGGATGCTGACATTTCGGTTGGATAGACCTTTGGTGAATCAAATAAAAGATAATGATGTTCATCGGCTTCATCGTTATGTTCATACCCGATAACAACTAACATCTTACCGTAAAGTCCCTCATGACCGTTTTCACGGTTTGAGAGCGTCATGTGGTCGGTAAACATCATAAAATCGAGCTTAGCATCCTGCCCGATAGAGATAACATCTTCTATTCTTTTAGTACCGTCAGATTCAGTCGTATGAATATGCACGGCACCGCTATATTGATAATAATCACCGATTTTACGCATTCTGCTCCTGCATAGGGTGTGAAGGTACTTTTCTGAAAATATATAAACCAAGTATCATCATAAAAATTAGTGAAATAATTCCTGCCTTATAAGGTAAACTTCTCAAAGAGCTGTCACTTAGTTGTAAAAGCTCTGCTGTTTTTGCTCCAAGCAACCGATCTGTATTAAACAGATATACAACCGTTGTCCAAACTAATGGTCCGACAATAGCAGCCGCACGCCCTGAAAGAGAAAACAGCCCAAAAAACTTACCCAATTCAGTATGAGGGACTAACTCTCCAAGCATCGGTCGACTGGTTGTCCACAACCCGCCAAGCAGAATTCCGACAACCGAACCTAATATCCATACAACAATTTGATTCTCAATAAAAACAAAACATAGCAATGCTATAATCCAGCCTAATATAATATAGTGCAGCATCTTTTTCAACGAGTAATGTTGAGCTATTTTGCCCAGTATAAAAGATCCTGCTACTGCTGAAATAGTTGAAATAATAAGAAACATATCTATGTCTGAATCTTTGAGACCGATAACAATT
Organism: uncultured candidate division Zixibacteria bacterium; assembly: GCA_913009765.1. The sequence goes on along the minus strand of CAJVYT010000286.1, from coordinate 4,746 downwards.
GAGCAGAAAACTCCTATATTTATTATAACTGTAGTGACCGCATCTTCAAAAAAATAATCAGCAACCAAAAATCTCAAAACCCCCGGATATTTCTTTGTAGACTTAACACCATCCCAGACATCTTTATACCCATCGGTCAAACTGACTTTTTTAATGTATTTCACTTCTTTTTCTTTAACATTTAGAAAAAGAGGCAATGCAAAGAGTGCAAATAAAAAAGCAGTCGGTATAAACGATGCCGACCTACCGCCGCCATCAATAAATGAAATATCAAAACTAAAAACAGAACCGGTTACAAACGGCATTACAATAATAAGTCCTATAACCGAACCGACATACCCCATAGCAACCCCGATACCTGACACAAAACGGGCATCTCGCCCCTCGGCAACTGAATATAACAATGAATTATAAAACGGCTGCCCTGCTTCATAGGAAAAATTAGAAATAATAAAAAGAACAATCAGAATTATAAACATCGAAGATGGGATAAATGCCATAAGTCCGATTGAAATACAACAAGTAGCCGTAAATAATAAGAGAAAAAACTTTTTTTTGGTAGAATGGTCTGAAATAGCCCCTAAAGCCGGTAGCAGTAAAGCCGCTAATAACATAGAGAATGCAAAAGGGATATCAAAATATCGGTCATCTTTTCCAAGGTCATCTACTATATATAACTTTAAATATCTTGAAATAATATTCATAGAAAAGATAGTATTGGCAAAATCATACATCGACCAGCCGATAATATCTTTTTTAAATAGAGATTTCCGAGCCATACGCTACATTCCAAGTGTGTCAGAAATTGTAAGCATACCGTCTCTAACCATCAGAAGAAATTGGTCTAATTCAAGCCCTAAATTTGAACAAGATGCCATATTTTCTCTTGTAGCTCCGGCAGCAAACCGTTTTTCTTTGAACCGTTTGAGTAAAAATTTAGAATCTAACGATGCTAATTTTTTATCAGGATGCATTAAAGCACATGCAACCAAAAAACCGGTTGTCGGGTCAACAGCATACAATGCCCAGTCAAGTTTTGTCCGGCATGGTATATGCCCCGGATGAGCATGAATTGCGTGCAGCATATCATCAGGAAGATTGTACTCTTTAAGCCATTCTGCTGTTACATAGGTGTGATGCTGTGCATCGTTTTTTGTTTCGTTGTAATCCAAATCATGCAGCAGTCCGGTTAATCCCCAAAATTCAACATCTTCCTGAAAATGTTTTGCAACTTGACGCATCCCTGCTTCTACTGCTAAAATATGTTTGAGCAGATTGTTAACGCCAATTTTTTCAACAACTAACTGATACGCTTTTTCTCTTTGGATAGGTAAGTCTGACATAATAAAACATAACTCCTACGATTGTTTCAAGTCAAGCAATATAGGTTATTAGATTTTTCCGTTTTAATTTATGAAATTCCAAGTAAAACCGTAATAAGAAAAATGTCCCAAATTAGTAAAAGCATCAGGATGAGATATACGCAAATCAATCGAATTTTGGAAAATATAGTAAAACCTGAATTGTTTTATTTTAAATGCCATACCGGTATTTACAACTATGTTGTCACCTAATTCTTCACCGGAATATCCGGTGTATGTTCCGGCATAGACTGTTTCACCATAAGCATATAAGTCCATCCATTTCTGTTTCCAGTAATAATGCAGCTCTCCCCCCATAAATAATTGATAGTCCGGCTGATAAGCTCGAGTGTCTGTAATATCGTACTCTATATAGTGATAAGCTCCTCCCAAAGAAAGATTGAGAAAATCATTCACCGCTAGTTTTTGCTTTAATTGAAAATCAGCAAACTTTATATCTGAATTTTTTGGACTAAACAATTTTGAAGAAATTAACTCAATCACAGTATCAGTGTGATACCAATCTATGCCGTCATTGATAAGTCCTCCTGTAACAGTAAAACGAATACTGTTTTTCAAAGAACCATATTCATACATCAAGGAACTCACAAGCTGTTTTTCAGATAAAAGAGATTTATTACCGACATCGGCATAGCCAACAGCACCCGTATCAAGCACTGCTGTTTGGAGTTTTAAATTCATATCATGCATCGATGGTGCTTTTTCTGAATAACCTACCGAGAACATCATAAAATATCTATCTGAATATTTCTGATACAGAAATGATGTAAACGGCAGAAATTTAAATTTTTCATTATACATCGAACCCACAGCAATTCCATACGTACTGAGTTCGTTTTTTTGAAACATCGAAAATGATGCATTGGCAGATTTCTCCGAGTCTTGATCAATACCATCTGTCTGCTTTAAATATGAATATGATATTTCTGATTTGAATAATTTGTTTCCAAGTGCCGATTCTCTGGCAAAATTAAAACTATGTCCATAGAAATTAAACCGACCAATATACGCAGCATCAATATTTGAATTTTGCTTTAAATAACCATATCCAAGATGATATTTCACTGTCTGGGCATCATTGAGTTTTTCAATAGCAATCTGACCGTTTCGGTCTGTTCTGTTTCGTGTAATATATGGGGTGTTAGCTGCAAGCGAAGTTTTATAAGAGCCTTTTCGACGATAAGAACTTCCCGCGGCTGTCAGATAATATGATGCCTTAAGCGGTATTAAAGTTCTACCGGTGTAATTATACGAGTTATCATCAGTATGCGATCTGACTCCTGAAGTATTTCTGTAATCTGCGGCAAGGTCAACTTCTTTCCCGTCTGTAAAAAGTTTTGTGTACCCTCCTCGTGTATAGGCATAGTCTTCAGGACCTTTATCCACATGCAGTAAAATCTCAGGCTCATAATTATCAGGTTGATTGGGAACTGTCACAAGAGTTGCAATTGACTGTGTTCCGCCAAATAATTGCCCTGCACTTCCGGGAAGAATATATATATCTTTTGCCAGCCCTGTTGAAATATCATTAAAATCTATAAGACCGTCAGGTTGCGGAATATGTTCAAAAGGTGAAAGAACAAGTCCGTTTGAAACGACATTAAGACGATTGCCCGATAACCCAAATGGTCTGACAGTTTTTCTTGAGGGAGTTTGCTGCAAATCATTGACAAAATATGATGGGTCTCCTCTAAAATAATCTCCGGCATCTTTTGCGTAAGACCTTGTTATTTCTGACGATAAATTTAAGCGTGGATTCAAAAATGCTGTGACAAGTGAATCATAAAAAGAAAGATATACTTTGACTTCTTTTTTTTCTTCTGGCTGTACCGCTTTTCTTTTTGCCTGTCTGCCTAAAAACAGTTGATATGCTTTTTGTGCTTCAGTTAAAGTATCAACATCAATTCCGATTGTATCTAATAACAAAGTATCAGAAAAAATTGAGTCTACCGACAGAGATGTATCCGTAGAATCAGCAATTTTAGTCGAGTCAGTAATTTCACCCGCACATACTGAACTTATGATAAAAAATAATATCAGAATCAGATATTTTAACACAACGCCCTCTGCTCTTTTTTACAAAATGAAATAAGTGCCGGAAATAAAAGTGTAAATAACAGCATATTGCTCCCGACAGAAATCAATGACCAAAACGAACTGACATAAAAACGTTCCCAAAAAGGCTGGAACAACCAGCTGTCAACAATATTCACAGGTATAAAATACCCGAGCGTACACAAAATAGAAAAAATCGGAATCCACAGATAGATTTTCAGCTTAGATATTTCATTGCCGTAGAAAGAAAAATAGATCGCTCCAAATAACCCCGAAAGTGATGCACCGACTATTTGAGCAATCATCACCGGAAGCGCTGCAGGTCCAAACGGAGAAAAGAATGTTGAAAGACCCATACCAAATGCACCGACCAACATCCCCGAAACAGCACCCCACATAAATCCGGCTATAAAAACAATGAAAAAAATGAGATTTACATTTGGAAGCGGTGCTGTAGCCATTGATAAAATATAAATAAGTGCCGCAAATAATCCTATTCTTGGAATCAACCGCAGCTCTTTTGGTGTCATCGTATAACCGCTAATTTAGTTTTTTCTTCTGCCAATAATGTACCGTCAATATCACCAACATACAAACGAGCGTAAGCAAAATACACACCAGAGGAAACATCGGCACCACTTTGGTTTTTCAAATCCCATTCAGTAGAAAATAAAATATCATTTACATCAAATTTATTATCTGCAGTCTTTTTAATAGTGCGAATATGTTCTCCATTGAGATTAAATATATCTACAATCATAAATGTTTCTATTGCCCCGATATCAATCAAAATAGTATCTACCTGAGATGGATTGGTTGACTCGGCAAGATAGGTAGAGTCTGTAGGAAGTTTGAAAGAAAATTTTATCTTTTTACTGCTCATATCTTCAATAACTGCCGGATTCGGATAGGGAAAAAATAATTCTGACGGATTTTTTTTATGAGTAATAACAGAATCTACTGCTGTTGTATCACTACTGCTAAAAACACCAAATCTTACTTCATAGTTATTGTCAGTATAAAGCTGACGATTGGTAGATGCAGGAGTAAAGATAAATGTCATAGCATTATACTCTGATGGAGCAGGGATATCTAGTCCAAAGGCTGAGCCACCCGGTAGAGTACCGCTTTCAATATCCAAAGAATCATAGAAATACTTATATTCATAAATAATACTTAAACCCCATGGGTGAAAAAATCCTTGGTCATCAAGTGTTAAGAAAAATTTTATTACTTCTAAAGAATCATTACAAACAACTGATGTATCAATATATAATACATCATAGACATCAACAGCTGTTACCTCGGT
>CAJVYT010000285.1 GCA_913009765.1 uncultured candidate division Zixibacteria bacterium | reverse complement strand
TGATGATGACGGATGGAGCAGGGCAGACAGTCTGGCAGGGCGAGTATTTGCCTTTTGGAGAGGAATATTCAATCACAGGTTCAATAACCAATAACCTCCGCTTCCCCGGTCAGTATTATGATGAAGAAACAGGTCTGCATTACAATTATTTCAGGGATTATAATCCTGTGATAGGCAGGTATGTGGAAAGTGATCCGATTGGGATTAAACAAGGGATGAATCATCTCTATTTGTATGTGGGGAATAATCCGGTTAATTTTGCAGATGCGTATGGGTTATTTATAGTAAATGATCCATTAATTTATTATGATGCTATAAATTATGCTAAATGTATATTTAACTGTATGAAAAAGGATCCTAGATACAAAGATTATAAAAGAGATAAATTTAAGTGCCTTAACGCTTTTATGGCATGTGCGAGTTCAACTGGCGGGAATCCTATTTTGATGTCCTTTTGCTACTCAATAAAAAAGATATGTGACGGTAAAGCATATATACAGTTGATTCCGATTACGATTAAATGCGCGGCAGAATGTGCGAGGCCACCCTGTACGTCAAAATGAATAATGGATAAAAAAAACAATCGTAAACGTCCGTTAGGAATAACCATTTTAGCAATAATTAATATTATTGGCTTTGTGAGTTATATTTTTTTGTATAATGATCCCTTCCCATTATTTGGGAGTTTTTATTTGGGAATGCCTGCAAAGTTTTTATATGGAGTGAGTAGCTTACTTTGTTTGCTTATCGGGATAGGTTTTTTGAAGTTAAAAATATTAACATGGAAGCTGTTTATCGGTTATAACATTTTCACTATCAGTAACATTATTATAAATCACTTTACTATATCAGCAGAAGAATTATTATTATTTTTAGGTCGCATGCCATCAAGAACTCTTTCTGTTTTTTTTGAATTACTATTCTTGTCTTTCCTTTTTATTACAGTAGTGTATGTTTTTAAACGGAGAAGTTTTTTTGGGTAGATTTTGAAGCCTGAAGCCCGTAAAAACGAACACAAAACGAACGGGGTCAGACATGACTATGGACATTTGATAAAGCATCTATCGAGGTTGAACCTCGATAGTGAAAGTGAAAATTATGGAAGTTCAACTTCCATAATTTATCCCAACCACATATTTATATGATTCAGTTGGCAACAGGACAGACGAAACAACAGACACAGGGAATACCAGTTATGCTTATACTGCCAATAAGCTTACATCTACTACAGGTGAAAAAACATTTTCATTTAACTATGACTCAAACGGTAATACAACTTCCGAACTCCCAACTCCGCAATCCGAACTCCGCACTTATGTTTACGATCAAAACCAGAGGCTTATCAAGGCAATGGATGGCGCTAATGTGCTTGCTGAGTATATTTACAATGGAAAAGGGCAGAGGGCTGAAAAATGGATTGCGTCTGAGAACAAATGCACAATATATCATTATGATCTAAATGGTCTATTGATCGCTGAATCAACTTCCTCAGGCACGGTCAAGGCTGAATATGTTTATCTCAACGGTTCTCCCCTTGCAAAGATAGAGAACAATAGCATATATTTCTATCATAATGACCACTTGGGAGCGCCTATGATGATGACTGATAGCTCTGGAAGTACCGTTTGGCAGGGAGAATACCTGCCTTTCGGAGAGGAATATTCAGTCAGCGGGACAGTAACAAACAATCTCCGTTTCCCGGGTCAATATTACGACTCTGAAACAGGCCTTCATTACAATTACTACAGAGATTACAATCCGGCAATCGGGAGATATGTAGAGGCAGATCCGATAGGGATTAAGCGAGGTCAAAATCATTTGTATGGATATGTCGGGAATAATCCGGTTAACTTTGTAGATCCTGACGGTAAAATGGCTGTAGTTAGTGGGATAATCCTTGGAGGCTATTCTATAGCGGCTGTGTTAATTTTTATTGATTGCATGGAACGATGTACAGGAACAGAATTGCTGCCTGAAAATCCAAATTCCTGTCCAATAAATCCTATTAATAAGCCTGAAGACTGTGTTGAGATATGTGTTCAATATGCATTATTACTAGGTTTTGGTGCTGATCCTTTGGGATCAACAGCGACAACACTTGGCCAGTCCAGTTCAGGTAAATAGTATGTTGCAGGTTAGAGGAAATCAAAAAATCCTGGCTTTATCATTTCTGTTCTTAGCAGGGTTATTCGGGTTTTTTTTAGTAACATCATTTTTCTCTATTTCAAAAAACATTAAGGAAGTTTCTTTGATAGGATATTATTTATCAAATTTTACTTGGCTGTATGTGCTAGTTAATTTTGTGTTATCTTTTTTTGTGGGAATAGTTCTCTTAATCGCTAAACAAAACATGCATGAATGGATGATTAAAGTAATCCTAGTAATAGGGGGCGTCTTAATCCTATTTGATCTTTCTCCAATAGCAGAGGAATTATGGCAGAGCGTTACAAAGGGGACTATGAATATTCCCTGGACTATTATTATTTTTGGAATTCATGTGTATCTCTTCATCTCTTTGGTGCTTTTTAAGAGAGATAATAAAGGGGTAAACTTCCCGTAAAGCTTAAGCTACGGGATAAACTGTGACATTTTACATTAGCCCACATAGGAGTAGCAAACACACTTGCGGATAATATCACATATCAGCCTTTTGGTGACATATTGACGATGACGCAGGGTAACGGCATTATAACGACAAAAACCTACAATAACCGCTATCAGTTAAGTGGTTTAAGTGTTGGCACACTCAAAAGCCTTTCCTATGCAAGAGACAATACAGGTAATATTACAGCAATTACAGACATTCTTGAACCTGCCAAGTCAAAAACTTACATCTATGACAATCTCTATAGGCTTACTGATGCTACGGGCCCGTGGGGAACTCTGGGTTACGACTATGACTCTGTTGGCAACAGGACAGACGAAACAACAGATTCCGGAACTACGGCATACAGTTATACTCCAAACACCAATAAACTGGACATAACCACCGGTGAGAAGGCATTAGACTTCACCTATGACAATAACGGAAATACTGTTTCCGAACTCCCAACTCCGCAATCCGAACTCCGAACTTTTACTTATGATCAAAACCAGAGGCTTATCAAGGCGATGGATGGAGCTAATGTGCTTGGAGAGTATATTTACAATGGCAAGGGACAACGTGCTGAGAAGTGGATCGCGTCTCAGAACAAATGCACAATCTTCCACTATGACCAGAATGGTCTATTGATCGCTGAATCAACAAGTTCAGGAACTATCAAGGCTGAATACGTTTATCTGAATGGACAACCACTTGCTAAAATTGAAGGAAATGATGTTTATTATTACCACAATGACCATCTGGGAGCGCCAATGTTGATGACGAACTCTACTGCTTCAACAGTATGGGAAGGGGAATATCTGCCTTTTGGAGAGGAGTTTTCTGTAACTGGCACTATCACAAACAATCTCCGCTTCCCCGGTCAGTATTATGACTCTGAAACAGGCCTGCATTACAACTACTACAGAGATTATAACCCTGAGATTGGAAGGTATGTGGAAGCTGATCCGATAGGGATTAAAAGGGGCGAGAATCATTTGTATGGGTATGTGGCAAATAATCCGGTTGATTCGACAGATCCTTATGGACTTAGAATAGTTTGCGGATGCAAAGGTACTAAAGGCTCTCGTGAGTGTTGGAAAACCTTTGATTGTAGAGAGGTGAAACCTCCACCATTAACACCGGAGACTGAGAAAGCGTTTTGTATAGTAGTGACATATGTTGTTTGTCCAATTGTAGGTGCTGAAACATTTGGAGCTTTAGGGACGGCATGTGGGTTGGTTGCGTCATATATTTACTGTCCTGACCCCTTAGATGTACTTCCGGATGACGATAATGGAATGTGCATGAAAGGACAATGATGAAGCATGACAAATTCTCGAAAATCATTAAAGTTGTAATTGTGCCTTGGTTTAAAGGCATTATCGTTCTTTGGCTTGCTATATCACTTATTTTTTATATCTTGTCTAATAATATCGCAGTTTTTTTGGGGGTTGGCATTTTAGTTTTAGCTAGCGGTTTGCCTTATTTATTTATTGATTATAATAGAAAAAGAACAAAATTAAATGAAGATGAGGAAGGCTCAGTAACCAACAGAGGTTCTGGAGACTCCAAAGGCTCCGGGGTCAGCCCCCCGTAAAGCTTACGTAGAACGGGGTCAGACATGACTATTGACATTTGATAAAGCATATATCGAGGTTGAATCGATAGTGAAAGTGAAAATTATGGAAGTTCAACTTCCATAATTTATCCCAACCACATATTTATATGATTCAGTTGGCAACAGGACAGACGAAACAACAGATTCCGGGAATACCAGTTATGCTTATACTGCCAATAAGCTCACAGCTACGACAGGAGAAAAAACATTTTCATTTACCTATGATTCAAACGGAAATACTGTTTCCGAACTCCCAACTCCGCAATCCGAACTCCGCACTTATGTTTACGATCAGAACCAGCGGCTCATTAAGGCAATGGATGGAGCTAATGTGCTTGGAGAGTATATTTACAACGGCAAGGGACAACGAGCTGAGAAATGGATCGCCTCTGAGAACAAATGCACGATTTATCACTATGACCTGAATGGTTTGCTTATTGCTGAATCAACAAGTTCAGGAACTATCAAAGCTGAATACGTCTATCTGAATGGACAGCCCCTTGCAAAGATAGAAAACAATAGCATGTATTTCTATCATAATGACCATCTGGGATCGCCAATGATGATGACGAACTCATCTGCTTCAACAGTCTGGGAAGGGGAGTTCCTGCCGTTTGGAGAAGAATATTACGTCAGCGGTTCAATAACAAACAACCTCCGTTTTCCCGGCCAGTATTATGACAGTGAAACAGGCCTGCATTACAATTATTACAGGGATTACAATCCGGCAATCGGGAGATATGTAGAGGCAGATCCGATAGGGATTAAGCGAGGCCAAAATCATTTGTATGGGTATGTGGGAAATAATCCAGTTAATTGGGTGGATCCTTTAGGATTGAAACGTTTCTGCTTCGGGTGCCGGAGTAAAAATGCGTTTTATAGCGGACTGTGCACAAGTAATAAATTTTATCAATATGAAAGTTGTTCTAGCGGTCCTTTTTTAGTTAAGAAAGAATGTTTTGAGGACGCAGATGAGGAATATGAAAAGTGCGAAGAGAAAAGAGAGCTAATAAAAGAAGAATGTTATAAAGATTGTAATTGCCGAAATGATGAACTTCCTCATGACGACAGGTATTGAATGAAAAAAATTATAGCTTCTATTGCATTAGGATTTCTAATTTATAGATTATTGCTAATGCTAAAAGTAATGTTTTTAAATGAATTTCTTGATAATTTAGGATTTGTTCAAATTATTCCTTCTTTGGTTTTATCTTTTTTTGTTGGATTATTAGTTGCATTTATGGCAAATAGCAATAAAAATTATGGCTGGTTATATGGCATAGTTGTAATAATTATAGATCAGTTTGTGAAAATGTTAACTCCTTATTTTGTAGGCTATTCTTTATACGAATCCTTTATCACGTGGAAAGATACTTTTTTGATAGTAATTTTAATTTTGATATTAGCTGCGTTAGGTGGTAAGTGTGGGGATATAATAAGAAATATAATGAAAACATCAAGGACAACAAAGATAATACAGTAAAATAAAAGAAGCGGAGTCTGGCAGAGCCGCCAACGCCTATAACAACCTTTCGGAAAAGAATATTCTATCACTGGCACAATAACAAATAACATCAGATTTCCTGGTCAGTATTATGACTCTGAAACAGGCCTGCATTACAACTACTACAGAGATTATAACCCTGAGATTGGAAGGTATGTGGAAGCTGATCCGATAGGGATTAAAAGGGGCGAGAATCATTTGTATGGGT
>CAJVYT010000284.1 GCA_913009765.1 uncultured candidate division Zixibacteria bacterium | reverse complement strand
CGCAAGAAAGCTTATGTTTACAGTCGCGAAGCCACATGGTAAGAGGTCTCACGAAGATATCTTGAAGTTTTCAGCGAAGTTCTAGTCAACCGTTCCAAGCACCCACGTCCTCGACATTTATATATTGAAAATATAAAATCCATAACAAAATTTGAGCTCCCTGAGATGAAACTTGATCATTTGGAGAATCTGACCGATGATACTGGCATTTTGCAGCATGCTAATCATACCGTTCCTGATCGTGATCATGGCTACTGTACCGATGACAATGCCAGGGCACTGATGGTTGCTGCGATGGGTCGGGAATATCTGAATACAAACAGTAAGTGCTTCGACTTACTCTGCAGCCAGTATCTCAGCTTTCTACTGCACTCCTTCAATAACGAAAACGGGAGGTTTCGTAATTTTATGACTTATGATAGGCAATGGGTTGAGGACGTGGGTTCTGAGGATGCTCAAGGTCGAGCACTTTGGGGTCTGGGTGAGTCTGTTGCTTTTCTTGGCAATCCGGGACAGAAGACTATGAGCATGAAGCTCTTCAGCAAAGCCATTAAGGAAGTCGAACACTTTAAATCCCCCCGAGCTATCGCTTTTGCTTTGGTGGGCATCCACGCTTACCTGCATAAATTTTCAGGAGACAGTGAAGTGAGAAGAGTACGAGAAGTCATTGCCAACAGACTATTTGATCAATTTAATAGCAACGCCACGGAAAACTGGCCCTGGTTAGAGAATGCTCTAAACTACGCCAACGGAAAATTGTCACATGCCTTGCTCCTGTCCGGGCAATGGCTGCAACGTGGTGACATGGTCGATATGGGGTTGAGATCGCTGAAATGGCTACTCACCATTCAGACCGAAGAGGGTCATTTTGTACCCATCGGCAATAATGGGTGGTATGAGAAAGGTGGCACCAAAGCCAGATTTGATCAGCAGCCAATTGAAGCCAATGCCATGATAGGAGCTTGTATCGAAGCATACAATATCACGAGGGATAAAACATGGTTTGACAATGCAGTCTTGTGTTTTAATTGGTTTCTTGGATACAACGACTTAAACATGCCTCTCTATGACCCAAAAACTGGTGGCTGTCGGGATGGATTGATGGCTGACGGAATCAATCAAAATGAAGGTGCTGAGTCAACTTTGGCTTGGTTACTTTCTCTTATGACTATGCAGAAGCTCTATACCGATCAGGTTCTAAGACAACCATCAAAACCTAATCAACCAGTTAGCATAAGGGAATGACAATGCGTATAGCTATGCTCTCTCCGATTGCATGGCGAACACCGCCAAGGCACTACGGTCCATGGGAAAGTGTCGTTTCTCTTTTGACCGAAGGGTTGGTTTCGCACGGCTATAATGTTACCCTTTTCGCAACTGGTGATTCGGTAACAAGCGGCAAACTACATGCCGTCTGTGAACGGGGTTACGAAGAAGACAAGTCCATCGAACCAAAAGTTTGGGAGTGTCTGCATATTTCGGAACTTTTTGAGCATGCTGAAGAGTTTGATATTATCCATAATAACTTTGATTTTCTACCACTGACCTATACCGGCCTTATCACAACACCTGTCATTAGTACTATTCACGGATTTTCATCTCCTGAGATTTTACCAGTCTACAAGAAATATAACAGTAGAGTTTTCTATGTCTCCATCAGTAATGCCGATCGGTCGCCAGAGCTTGACTATATCGATACTATACATCATGGTATAAATCTGAATCAGTTTGACTTTCGACAGGATCCGGATGGATATCTACTTTTTTTCGGGCGTATTCATCACGACAAGGGAGCCAGAGAAGCTATTGAAATTGCCAAAGCCTGCAATAAAAAACTGATTTTGGCTGGAATCATTCAGGATGATACTTACTATCACCAATACATCGAACCTCACCTGGATAACATCAATGTTGTTTATGTTGGCAGTGTCGGACCGGTTGATCGCAATCAACTTCTTGGCAAAGCAACCGCTCTTCTGCATCCTATTAATTTCAATGAGCCTTTTGGTCTATCAGTTATAGAAGCTATGGCTTGTGGTACTCCGGTAATTGCCTTTAACAAAGGTAGCATGCCCGAACTTATAGAAAACGGCAAGAATGGTTTTCTTGTGAATACTGTGGATGAGGCAATAGAAGCTGTTGCACATATAAAAGACATTGAGCGGACATATTGCCGTAGCCACGTTGAGCGGTACTTCACTGCCAACCATATGGTCGAAAAATATATTCAGGTTTATGAAACTATTCTTGAAAAGAATATCAAAGGGGAACATCGGAACTAATTATGACAATTAAAAATTCCATTGTAAAACGTTATACTGATAACCCGATTCTCACCAAAGACAATGTTCCCTACCCTGTAGCCACGGTACACAACGCTGGCGTCGTCAAACATAACGACAACTACATTATGCTTTTCAGATCGCATACGTATAATGGGCGTTCTATCATCGGAAGAGCTGACAGTGAGGATGGATTCTCTTTTACGGTTCATCCACAACCTTTTCTCACACCTGCGACGGATAAGGTATTTGCTGAGTATGAAGAGTTTGGAGTAGAGGATCTCAGAATCTGTCCCGTTGAGGATGACTACCTATTAACATATAGTGCATATTCACGTCATGGCGTTCGGATTGCTCTGGCACGCACCAGGGATTTTGAACAAGTTGAACGGGTCGCACTGATAACTCAGGCTGATCTTCGTAACGTCGTCATTTTCCCCAAAAAATTCGATAACCGTTATGTGCGTCTTGACCGCCCACATTCTGAGATTTCCCCTTGGTCTATCTGGATTTCTTATTCTCCTGACTTGGTTCACTGGGGCGATTCACGAGTGATAATGAAACCGGTTCCTTATCACTGGGATGAGATGAAAATAGGTCCGGGAGCACCTCCTTTCAAAACTGATAAAGGATGGCTGCATATTTACCATGGCGTGTTTAAAACTATGGCTGGTGCGGTTTATCGCCTTGGTGTTGCATTGCACGATCTTAACGATCCGGCAATAATCATCGGTGTTTCAGATCAATGGATTCTGCAGCCTGAAACACCTTGGGAAATAACTGGTTATGTTTCTAATGTAGTTTTTACATGCGGAGCTGTTCCTGAAGACGATGGTACTGTGAAAATATACTGGGGTGGTGCAGATTCTGTCATGTGTGTTGGCACGGCAGTAATTGATGAACTTGTGGATTTATGTCTCACAAAAACTAGATCGGCACTTTAGATAGGGTATACAGAAATTTTTAATTTAATATATTTGTTATGTTAATATGTCTCAAGACCGATAGAATACTATGCCAAAGATCAAACGCAAAAAGAAACAAATCCTGGGTGACTCCTCACGCGTCATTACCAGGCCTTATATACCCAACAGGGAGTACCGCATTCATAAAATAATTCAACGCATAGTCGACTTGCCTGACACAGAGACTGAAAATCTGCTTGAACAAATAATGCTTGATTTTTCTGAAAGGCACAGAGACATCAAACGCGTTTTTGAGCTTCACTTGAATAAAGTAAGAGACTATATTCCAAATAATCCCGTAATCAGCGAGGTCAAAAGGGCTCTTATTGGAGCCTTTTTTACTATGGAGTACTCCATTGAATCGGCTGCCCTTTTTAATCCTTCAATCGTTCTCCATCCTGATCAGAGCCATCTTGACAAAGGCAGCATGCGTTTTATCATGAGCCTGCGGGCAACCGGCGAAGGTCATGTTTCTTCTATTGTATTTCGCAGCGGCATTCTTGACGAGAACAATAAGATTCTCTTTGACCCGATTAGCGATTATGTTGAAACACCGGATCTCCATGTAGACCAGGTTTACGACCGGCATCTTTTCCGGCTGAAGCTTGATGAAATGGAAGCCAGCAACGAGATAACAACTTATTTACTTGATCAACTTCCGGAAAATTTCACCAACAATGATTTAAGGGAAAAAATTGGAGTACTAACTTCGCAACCCGTTTTCTCTGAGGCACGCCAAAACGAGACATTCAATGTTATGTCATGGCTTACTAATTCCAATTATGAGATAAGCTTCCGATCCGATCACCTAATTTCCGAACGGGTTATCTTTCCGGTTTCGGAGAACGAAAGCAGAGGTATTGAAGACGCCCGGTTAGTACAGTTCACTGACGACAACGGTGAGGTTACTTATTATGCGACCTACACAGCCTATAACGGTTTTAATATCCTCCCGCAGCTAATTGAAACGAAGGATTTTATCAAATTCAACATATTAACCCTTAACGGTAAAGCGGTGCAGAACAAGGGTATGGCTCTTTTTCCGCGTAAGATTAATGACCGCTACGTCATGCTCTCGCGCCAAGACGGTGAAAACAATCACATCATGTTTTCAGACAATATCCATTTCTGGCAGGAGTCCAAAATCATACAGGAACCAACATTCCCTTGGGAGTTTATTCAGGTTGGCAACTGCGGCTCACCCATAGAAACCGATTATGGATGGATCGTACTCACCCACGGTGTCGGACCCATGCGTCAGTATTGTATTGGTGCCATGTTGCTTGATCTTGAAAATCCGGCAAGAATCATTGCACGCTTGGAAGAGCCGTTACTTGCACCGCGTGAGGAAGAGCGCGAGGGGTATGTCCCCAATGTCGTTTATACCTGCGGTGCTATTATCCACAATAACGAGTTGGTTATTCCCTATGCCATGTCTGATGTTATGTCTGGCATAGCAACCGTTGGTGTAAGTGATTTAATTAACTGTATGCACACAGAGAGCTGATTTAATGTTATGATATAGTGGATACAAGTCTTGACATTTATTACCGTGTAAGTCAATGATAAAGCAAACTTTTGTGAAGTTCGATTTTAGGGTCAAAATAGGCTACTCAACAAAGAGTGGAACCCGTTGGAAAACAATAGAATAAACAAGTAACAAACTAGGCTTTGCATCGCATTGTTAAGAATAAAATTGAACAAGCAAGGAGAGTTAGCTGAGACTAACCCCTCTTTTTGATACCAAAAACAGCCTCTATTATTGTGATTTTTTCATTTTTGTATAAATGTGGATATAGGCTATTTAAAGAATTGTTTCTAATAAATACCCTTATTATTAGTTATAAATATAAGATTGACAACCGACAATAAATCAGACATATTATTACCAGATAATTATATGTGGGTGTTATATGTCTTGCAATGTTTAGGTCTTATTTTATGGAAAATGCTATCAAAATATTTAGAAAACATAATGGTCAACTTCGTATGAGTCAGGCTATATCAGAAGGTATTTCAAGATACATGCTATACTCACTCAGAGATCAAGGTATTATTGAACGTATCTCAAGAGGAGTTTATAGGCTTGCAGATATTAATTCACTAAGTAATCCTGATTTTGTTACAATAGGCATACGGTTTCCAAAAGCAGTAATATGTCTCATCTCGGCACTTGCTTTTCATGAAATGACAACCCAAATACCTCATAAAATTTCGATTGCTGTTGTTAGGGATTCAAATATTCCAAAACTTGAATATCCTCCTCTGTCAGTTCATCGTTTCTCTAAATCAGTTTTTGAAGCAGGGATTGAAAAGCATGAAGTTGACGGAGTCAGGATTCAGATTTATAATCCTGAAAAGACTCTAGCTGATTGTTTTAAGTTTCGAAATAAAATTGGGATGGATGTTGTTCTGGAAGCACTGAAGTATTATAAGTCCAGGAAATTTTTTAATGTTAATAAACTTCTGAAATATGCTCGAATTTGTCGAGTAGAGAAAATAATGAAACCTTATCTGGAAGCACTGGTTTGAGTAAATAGATCGGAAGAGCGTCGTGTAGGGAAAGAGTGTAGATCTCGGTGGTCGCCGTATCATTAAAAAAAAAAACATAAAAAAATAACAAAAAAAATAAATAAAAAAGAATTAAAAGAAATAATGCTTATATCAATCG
>CAJVYT010000283.1 GCA_913009765.1 uncultured candidate division Zixibacteria bacterium | reverse complement strand
CTCAATTAATTTCAAACAGGGATTTTCCCCTAAGGAGAAAATATGAGAAAAGTGTTATCGCGTTTTACATGCGGTCTCGCAATCGTGGCCATCTCAATACTGTGTACTGTTTCTACAGCAGACGCATTGGATTGCGGCGGATGTCATCCCTATCAAGCAGCAAGCTGGCAGGCAAGTCATCATGCCAACACGCAGGATGATGTTGCTGCGGAGCTAGCTGAAGAATGGGCTGGACTTCCTCCCGATTCTGTAATAAACGGTTCAGGTGCTGAGAACTGTGTAGCATGTCATGCTCCTACATCTGTGAACGCCAATGGAGGTATGACAGAAGTAGAAGTAATGAGCTTCTTTTTCACTACTATTGGAGGTGTCTATACAGCAGCGACTGTAGCTGATTCTACAAACCTTTGGCCTCATGATTCATGTACAACTTGCCACAATGCCCTTGTTGATCACCCGCTGTCAACTACTACTTTAGCGAACTTTAATTCTACTACAGCACAATATAATACACCTGTAGCAAATGCTGCTGTTTTATGTGGGCAGTGTCACGGAGATCTTCGCTTTGCCGACACAGATCATCGGTTGTATAATGCCTGGAATGCCAGCAGACACGGAAGTCAAACACAAGTTGACGTAGCTGCTGAGTTAGCAGAAGAATGGGCGGGAGTACCGCCTGATTCTGTAATCTATGGAGCAGATGCTGAAAATGGTATTGCCTGCCATGCCCCGACAGCAACAAAAGCAAATGGCGGTATTGATGAAGCACAGGCGTTAAATCAATTCTTCACAACAACAGGAGGGGTATTCACCGCATCTACAACTGTAGCAGATACAGCAAACTGGCCTTATGTATCCTGTCTCGGATGTCATGACCCCCATAATCCGGATACCGTTTCCTATTTCAATTCAAGTACCCGTACGTATGAAGTTATGAGTTCTTCAGACTCTCTATGCGGGCAGTGTCATGGCGGTCTGCGTTTTCCAGAAACCGATCATCAAAGCTATAACTTATCTCTGGGAACCGGAGGAGTTGGTGTACCGGATTCAATCATGATGCCGGGAGTTAAATGTATAGATTGTCATATGGCGAATGATGCTATAGACGGTTCTGTATCAGTAACGAATGAGGGACATAGCTGGGAGGTCTTTACACCGAAAACTGGAAGCGGTGGTTATGCGTCCTGTGGTAATGTAGGATGCCATTCATTTGATTCGGATGTGTCGCGTAGTATAGTGGCAAGCTGGCAAACGACATTTCAGCAACTGGTCGATTCTGCCACGGCAAAAATAGTTCTGGCTGATTCAATTCTGCTGGGAAGTACTGATTCTGTACTCTTAAACTATCTTGCCGAAGCAAAAGCAAATCTTGCCTATGCAGAATCAGATGAGTCCGGTGGAGCTCACAATGCTAATTATGTTCAATCATTGCTGCAAGATGCCATAGATAAGGCTCAAACTGTTGCTACCGATGTGAATGATTATGATTGGTTAGCTATTCAGCAAACATTTTCATTATCACAAAACTATCCTAATCCTTTTAATCCGACGACTCAAATAGCATTTGTTGTTCCAAAAGCTGCTGTTGTTCGATTGGAAGTATTCAATTTGCTTGGACAGAGCGTTAATGTTCTTCTCTCTGAAAAAGTTCCCGCAGGAGAAAAAGTTGTGACTTGGGATGGTTGTAACAGTAATGGAGAAAAAGTAGTATCAGGAGTTTATTTTTATAGGTTGATGACTGATAATTATACGACTACCAAGAAGATGATACTCTTAAGATAATCTGTTGACTGTTAAGTATACACAAAACTCCCACTGTTTTTTGCAGTGGGAGTTTTTTAATATCTCATTTTCTATAATATAGTTGACTTTTTCCTTTAAGCAGGTCGAAACCCTGTGGTTTCGACATCTTATGTAGTTTCGTAGGGAAGGTCTCTATTTAACTTTTTAGTGTTGTGTCAGTTCCTGATTCACTGGTAGTGAATTGTGAACTGACATCTTATTACAAAATCTCTACACATTCTTCCCACTTTCACATCATTTACCACTATATGAACAACGTATCAAAAAACGAGAAATAGTATGCACAAAAACACTACAATAAATATTACCGAAAATGGCTTTAAGCCATTTTTCAAGGCAAAGCCATTTAGCCGTAACAGGCTGAACCTGTTTTGCTTACAGCAAAAAAGGATAAAAAAACGACTAAAAAAAGATGTTTTATATGCGATACGAATCCATTTTGAAAGATGTAGCGACCAGGGCATTGCCCTGTCGCAGCGGAGCATGTCGGTTTCTTACAAATCTTCTGAACCCCTCTCCGTGCTTGACACGGAGTCCAGTCCTTTCGGCTTTTAAATTGGGTTTGTTTTTGAAATAGCGTTTTTTATTTGTTACTCTTGTCCACTCAATGTAAGTTTAAGTCACAAGCGACAGAGCAATGCTACATGACAGATTATATAAGTTGTTGTGTTTCAAGTCATCCTGAGTCCGATGAAGCGGAAAGGGTATTCTATGTTATGTTAGTTCCTAAACACGCAGAGCGGGTTTGTGAACTAACATTATGTATTGAGACACAGCCTCCAAGTACGAGATGACATAGAAAGTTCGGGATAACATTTTGAAAATGTTTTTATAATTGTCATTTTCCCTCTTTTAAGAGAGGATTAAGGGGTGTATTAAACTGTCCCTTCAATCCCGCCAAGATGGGAAGGTTGACTAGTATGTTCATAAGGATATTTCTATAAAACAGCCTAAAGTTATGCATTTGCTTTCCGATACTGTTCATATATGGAACAAGACTTTCTCATTCAGGATATTAGCAAAGCGGAAGCAAACAAACAAGCCCGCAAGGTATTAGAACCCAAATATGAAAAACCGCTATGGAAAGAATATTTGGAAACAGCAGTTATCGCATTAGTTGCTGCGATAGTTCTGCGTATATTTGTTGTCTCAGCATACCGTGTCAGTTCATCGTCAATGGCAGACACTATTTACACCGGTGATTATATCTTTGTAAATAAGCTCGCCTATGATATGGGCAATGAGCCGATGCCGGGGGATATAATTGTATTCAAATATCCCAATAACCCTGAAAAACATTATATCAAACGTATTACAGCAGTTGGTGCCGATGTTGTTCAGATTGCTGATAAAGTTGTCTATGTGAATGAAGAAGTCGCCCCTATACCTGCCGAATCAAAACATACCGATAAACGGAATATCCCCGGTGACCTTTCATTTCGGGATAATTTTGGACCATACCAAGTTCCGATAAATCAGTATTTTGTTATGGGTGATAATCGTGATGACAGCCGAGACAGTCGTTTTTGGGGTTCAGTTCCCAAAGAGAATATCTTGGGCAAAGCGGTTTTTATCTACTGGTCATGGGAACCGGGAGAATCGCCTGCATGGGAATTTCCATATATAATCGAAACAGTTCAATGGATTGGGTACGGATTATTTAATTTCCCGTCACATATTCGTTGGGAACGGCTCGGCACTGCATTATAATAGGGCATGTCAATTTCGCTCTATGTCCATTTCCCCTTTTGTACAAACAAATGTCATTACTGTGACTTCTATAAAGAAGTGCATGACAAACCGACAGAAGCAAAATTCTATCAGTTTCTGGCAGTTGAGTTAGAACTTGCGATAGAAAAAATATCTGACCGAACAATTTCGACAATTTTTATCGGAGGGGGAACACCCTCGCTTACAAATCTTGACCTGTTTGAAAAATTTATTCAGCAGGTTAAGCAGAATTTCACTTTGGCACCAAATCTTGAATTTTCACTGGAATGTAATCCTGAATCAATAAATCTTGAAGTTCTGAGTAGATTAAAAGAAATCGGCGTTACTCGTCCGACCTATGGTTTGCAATCATTTAATGAAAAAACTTTGAAAGTTTTAGGACGAGACCATAATGTACATCAGTCACAACAGGCGATTTATTTCACCAATGCTTTAGGATATAAAACCTATGGAGTTGATTTGATTTTTGGAGTACCAAATCAAAGTTCGAAAATGTTTTCTTATGATGTAGAACAATTAATTGATTTAGACCCGCCTCATATTTCATTTTATCAATTAATTTTTGAAAAAAATACAGAGCTTTATGAAAGATATTTAAACAAGCAGATATTCCCGCTTAATGATGATTTGATTCTGGCGATGTATAAATCAGGATGTGAAAAATTTAAAAATGCCGGCTATGTACGGTATGAAATCTGTTCGTTTGCCAAACCGTATCATGAGTGCCGTCACAATATTTCATACTGGGATGGGTCTGACTATTTAGGATTGGGATCGTCGGCACATTCGTTTATCGATAATGTTCGGTTTTATAACAGTTCAAGTTTGTCGGATTATTTTACTGCATTAAACAAGCGTGAGTTACCAAGAAAAATTGATGAATCGGGAATTGAGGAACGGATTGCCGAAGCAATCATGTTGGGGCTTCGCACCGAATGGGGAGTGAACAAAAAGAAGTTTTTCAAACGGTTTGAAAAAGATGTATTAAAATATCTTGATGAAAATCAAGTAGAACGACTGCAACAGTCGGGGCATTTGATAGTCGATGATGAGAAAATAAAACTAACCGATGAAGGATTTTTTGTTATCGATGAAGTGATACGGTTGTTGGTGAAGTAGATTATTTACATTTTAAAACTTTCTTTAGAATCTATATCCCCTATATTCCCACTATGAAAACTGAGAGATATTATGATTATATGGAACTTGCCTTTCGTGAGGCTGAGGAAGCATTCAAAAAAAACGAGGTACCCGTTGGGGCTGTTGTCGTTTTTGAAGATAAAATTATCGGTCGAGGGTATAATCAGGTCGAGTCGCTTCATGATGCCACCGCCCATGCCGAGATAATTGCTTTGTCGGCGGCATATAATCATTTTGATGATTGGCGTTTGGAAAACTCTGTTTTGGTTTCGACATTGGAACCGTGTGCCATGTGTGCCGGGGCGGCGGTGTTGTCGCGGATTAAAACTATTGTCTATGGTGCCAAAGATGAAAAGTTTGGTGCCTGCGGATCAATTTTTAATATACCTGATGAGAAAAAAACAAATCATCAGATTGAAGTTGTCGGTGGAATTATGAAAGATGAAGTTTCGGCAATGATGAAGCATTTCTTTTCTCAGATTCGCAAAAAGAAAGGGAGAATCAATTGATTGAATGGACAGATGAATTAAAGAAACAGTTTAGAAGATCAATTTATTTTGCATTTGTAATGTTTGTAGGTGCACCATTGATATATTTATTTATGACAACTGAAACAATATTTCAAGAATTTTCAACAAGTGGACAAAATGACATAATGTTTTATATCTTACTGATTATTGCTCTGTTTTATCCATTAGTAATTCCAATTCTTGAAAAAGCTTTTGTTACAGCACACCATAAACGTAATGATGTAAAGAACAAATCTAAATGGGCTATGAAGTTGCAGTCGCATTCTAATAAAAGGAACTCAACCCCTGAAAAACTATATTTTACTTTTTTTGTTGTAAAATCAGCATTAGTCGAAGCGTCATTTATATTTGGTTTATTAATCTATATTGTTTCAGGTGATATGACTCGTATGTTATATTTCTATGTAGTAGGAATCGCATGGTCACTAGTAGTTTTTCCTACAAAATCACGGTGTGAAAAATTTCTTGAGAAAGTGAGTTCCAATGCCATTGTCTGAACGAAGATTTGATAAATATAATTTACATAAAATGATTATTAAACCGCTTTATCTTGGCGTTCTGCTCAATATAGTAATTCCGGGAGTAGATCGGAAGAGCGTCGTGTAGGGAAAGAGTGTAGATCTCGGTGGTCGCCGTATCATTAAAAAAAAAAAGATAATAACAAAATAAAACCGGAACAGGTATCGCTAACCATCACATAACCTACATCTATTACTTTACAACAGGTACTTCTTCTACACCTCATTTCACCCCTT
>CAJVYT010000282.1 GCA_913009765.1 uncultured candidate division Zixibacteria bacterium | reverse complement strand
CTTCCGATCTTATTATTGGTGCTGATAATATTTCCCAAATACCTTTATGGCATAGAGCATCTGAGATTATAGATGAAATAAAAATAGTTGCCGGTAAAAGACCGCCGTTTGATATGAATTTAATAGAAAATGACTTTTCCGATTCAGTTGAGTATATTGAAACAAGCGAAATTGACATATCCTCAACAGAGATAAAAAGAATGCTTAAGCAAAATGAATTTGAAAGACTTAAAACAATTTTACATTCCGATGTGTTGAAATATATTAAAGAAAGAAAATTATATAGACAATGAAGAATAAATCACTATATCTTATTGATGGTTCGGCAATGTTCTATCGGGCATACTTTGCTTTTATTCGCAATCCCCTTATTAATTCAAAAGGTGAGGATACCTCGGCGACATTTGGTTTTGTGAATTCAATTTTGAAATTAATCCAAAAAGAAAATCCTGATTATATTGCCGTTATATTTGATACCAAAGCCCCTACTTTCAGACATAAAATGTATAGTGAATATAAATCGACCCGTGCCAAAATGCCCGATGAACTTGTTGCACAGCTTCCAAGAATCAGAGAATCTGTCGATGCACTTAATATTATTTCACTTGAAATGGAAGGGTATGAAGCCGATGATGTTATCGGAACAATTGCACATGATGCCGCCAAGCAGGGGATGGAAGTTTGGTGTGTGACCGGTGATAAAGATTTTTTCCAATTGGTGAACGAACAAATTAAAATATATAATCCCAAAAGTGCTACCGGCGAACCGATACTCTATGACAGAGAAGGAGTAAAAGAAAAATTTGGGGTCTATCCTGAACTTGTAATTGATAAACTTGCTCTCATGGGTGATGCTTCCGATAATGTTCCGGGTGTGCCGGGTATAGGTCCTAAAACTGCTGATATACTTTTAGAACAGTTTGGCAACTTGGAAAAAATATTAGAGAATTATGAACAGATTAAAGCCAAAGGTGCCAGAAAAAAAATTGCTGAAAATATTGAACTTGCTAAACTTTCTAAAGAATTAGTTACAATTGATAAAGAAGTTCCTGTAAAATATTGTTTGGATGATTTAAAACGAAGAGAATTTAATTACGAACTTTCAAAAGAACTGTTTATGGAACTTGAGTTTGGAAGAATTCTCAAAGATGTTCTGGGAAGTTCGGAATTAGCACAGGATGTTGAAGTTAAGGAAAAAAAGATTACCAAAGATTACAAGACAGTTTCCTCTTTAGAAGAGCTTAAAAAAATTGTCAACAAACTTTTAAAAGTAAAAGAAATAGCAATAGATACCGAGACAACCTCTGTGAATGCATTAGATGCCAAACTTGTAGGAATTTCAATCTCTGAAAAAGCCAATGCAGGCTATTATATTCCGGTAGCACATCTTGATGAAACAGATAGAAATCTCCCTCTTGAAGAAACACTTGAAATTCTCAAATATTTATTCCTAAATAAAAATGTTCAAAAGTTTGGTCAAAATATTAAATACGACTTAAAGGTTTTTCATCGTTATGGTATAGAGATAAAACCGGTTAGTTTTGATACAATGATTGCCGGTTATCTTATCAATCCATCAGCACGTGAGAATTCACTTTCGATGCTTGCTTTAAAATATTTTGATTACCAAATGCAGCCGATATCTGACCTTATAGGCAGCGGTAAAAATCAAAAAACATTTGATATTGTGCCTATTGATAAAGCAACATTTTATGCTGTTGAAGATTCCGATTACACCTATCAACTGCGAGGTGTACTTGCTCCTATAATTGAAGAGCTTGATATGGATAATCTTTATTATAACATTGAACTTCCACTTGTTGAAATTCTAACAAATATTGAAGAGACCGGAATCAATGTTGATGTTGCCTATCTAAATAAATTATCAGCAGAAATGGAAATAAAACTCAATAACTTAACTTCTGAAATTTACAAAATAGCAGGGGGAGAGTTTAACATAAAATCTACACAGCAGCTTTCTCATATACTTTTTGATAAATTAAATCTACCCACTAAAGGAAAAACAGCAAAAAAAACAGGTTTTTCAACTGATGTAAAAGTATTAGAAGAACTTGCTAAGATACATGATTTCCCAAAATTGATGCTTGAGTATCGTCAGTTTTCAAAATTAAAATCTACTTATGTTGATGCGATTCCAAAACTTGTTCGTAAAGACACCAATCGTGTGCATTCATCGTTTAATCAAACAGTTGCCGTAACCGGCAGGTTATCTTCAACTGACCCAAATTTACAGAATATCCCTATTCGTACCGAAGAAGGACGGCAGATTCGCAAAGCATTTATTCCGAGAGATAAAAATTACACGCTTTTAGTTGCCGATTATTCTCAAATAGAATTGCGGATACTTGCACATTATGCCAATGATAAAACTCTGCTCAAAGCGTTTAAAAACAAAGAAGATATTCATAAACGCACGGCAGCAGAGGTATACGGTGTCGCTTTAGATGATGTTACCGATGATATGCGTCGAGCCGCCAAAACAGCAAATTTTGCTATTATTTATGGTGTCTCTGCTTTTGGATTGTCACAGCAATCCGGCATGACGGTTGATGAATCTAAAGAATTTATTGAAACATATTTTAATAGATATCCGGGTATCAGTGACTATATGATTACCATGAAAGAATTTGCCCGTCAAAAAGGATATGTTATAACTCATTATAATAGACGACGATACCTTCCTGAGATAAACAGCTCAAATTATGCTCAAAGACAATTTGCTGAACGGATTGCAATAAATACACCAATTCAGGGTACCGCCGCCGATATTATAAAACTTGCCATGATTCGCATTTATAATAAAATGAACGGAATGAAATCAAAGATGGTATTGCAGGTGCATGATGAATTGGTTTTTGACGTGTTCAAACCCGAACAGAAAGAAGTTGAAAAGATTGTCAGAGAAGGTATGGAAAAAGTGACTGACTTTGAAGTTCCTTTGGTTGCTGACATCGGGACAGGTGATAATTGGCTTGAAGCAAAATAAGTTGACTCTCAAGTTTATTCTAATTCTGCTTTTAATTTCTTTGGCATCTACAGTGCCTGCTATTGAAATTAAAGCTACTCACCCGGATACAACTACTGCGATAGAAATTGAAGATAGTTTACTAACAAAATTTTCTCCGTTTTTTCAACTTGCACTTGGAATTTCAAAACGAACTGATGAAGCAAATCTTATCAAGTATTCACCTATGTACCATGCAAAACTTTATTATCATTTTAGTAATAAAATATCTACAAAATTTGGTATAGGATATAGTTCATCCAATGAATTCAAATCCGATAATTGGGAAACAATCAGATATAGAAATTTAAAATTGGAAACCGGATTTCGCTGGAATCTTATGCAAAGCTCTTTTCTTTTATATCATGAAAATGGATTTGAGTATGATTATTATTATACTCCTCACAGCACAATTTGGGAGCATCGGATTGGTGTCAATCTTTCTCTTGGTATTAATGTTGAAATACACAAGTTGTTTTTTTTGGATATTGCCGTAGGGCAAACATTTAATAGTGTGAATTTCACTCCGACCAAAAATATTGACCCGTCTGCTTCGCCTATCGGATTAAAAGATAATAAGTTTTTCAATGAAATATTTAACCCATTTTCTATACAAGTATTGTTTTTCAAAAGAATATAATTACAGGTAATATGATGAAGAAAAACAGAAAGAAAAATTTAGTTGTTGGTATAACCGGAAAAATCGGCGTTGGTAAATCTACTGTTACAAAGATTTTTCAATCATTTCATTGGGCTATTGTAGATGCTGATAAAATAGGTAAAGCTGTTGTAACCCATAATCCGGCTGTTCTCAAAAAACTTGCAAAAGAATTTGGCAAAGATATACTGATCAATAAAACGATATTAAGAAGAGAAGTTCTGCGAGAAAAAGCATTTAAAAACAAAAGAACAACTAAGACACTTAATAAAATAGTACATCCGTATCTTTTAGATGAGCTGTTTTCTCAAGTAAAAAAACACAGAGATAGAAATAAAAATGTAATAATTGATGCCGCCTTACTGCTTGATTGGAATTTAGACAATAAAATGGATGCCGTGGTTTTGGTTCATGCAAATAAAAAATTACGAATAGAACGAATGCTTAATCGGGGATTTTCTCGTAAAGCTGTTTTAGAAATTGACAAACAGCAAAAAAGTTTTCAAGCACTCAGACAGCGTTCTGATTTTCTTATCTATAACTCATCTTCTGAAAAAGAATTAAGAATCAAAGTAGAACGATTACTTGAAAAATTAAATAAGTAGTTGTTATCTGTTTAAATACTGTTTCAAAAGTTCAGTAAATAATTTCGGTACCAATTTCATCTTGTCAGGTGTTTCAACAAATGCAATTCGCATCTGTGTTCTTCCCGGATTCGGGCTGTTGTCATCTATTGAATAAAACTCGGCAAGCGGGGAGACTAATAAAGTTTTGCGTGTGCCGTCTATTTCAACGTATCCTTTTTTAGCACAATACAAGACAAATTCAGATGCGTCAAACGAATCTTCAACAATATTCCGAACATCTACAACAGAGTAAATCGATGCATCCGGTCTCGATACAATTATCCCCGGTAGCAATTCTTTCATCTGTGATGATAACTCAAACAGCATCGCAGCATAATAGTTTCTTTGTTTCTGATACCATAGCTGTAAATCTTTATGGGAGACATGAGCAAGCGATCCAAATATATATTGCCCGATAACATTTGGACAAAGATTGGCAGTATTTTCAGCAATCGACCGTTTATTAAATTCGGTATTATCTGTGACAATAGCACCTACACGTAACCCGCAGGCATTCCAAACTTTTGAGGCTGTTTCAATAGAAATCCTGTGTTCTGAAATTCCCGGGACATCATCTTCGGTAATTCCCCAAATTGAGGTAACTTTATCATCAGTGTAATACAACTCACGATACGCTTCGTCGGAAATAATCCACATATTGTGCTTTACTGCTACTTTACACAGTTCAATATAAGCATCATGCGAATAAAAATGTCCAGTTGGATTATCATAAGGAATGACTACAACAGCGGAAGGTTTATGTTCGATAATCAATTTTTCCATTTGTGCATAATCGGGGTAGGCAAACCTGCCGTCATCGCTTAATGCTCGAGTTACCGAGAGCGTTTTTCTCCCCAGTCTTTCAGTCATTGCTTTGTAGTTTGTATATGCCGCATCAATAAGTAATAGAGGTCGTTCGTTAGCCCCGGGTTCTCCGCAAACACCTATAATTACAAGCTCCATAGCTTGTGAACCGCCGTCTGTTATCTGTGAAAACAATTTGGAACTGTCAAAACCACTTGAGGCGATAATGTTTAAAAAAGCATCGTTTGTCTCTTTAAATCCGACTGTTGCCGAGTATTTTACAACGCCTTCGGAAAATGGAGAATCTGCCGAACCTAAATTTTTCATCCGTTCCTGCATCGCCGGATGCATAGGCAGAGACACATTGCCGATAGCAACATTCACAGCATCGACGTTGTCTGTTCGTTTGCTGAATTCAATTTGGGCTACTCTGATAGCCGATGGGTTTCTTGACGCAAAATGTTTTGAAAGTTTCGGTTTCACTGTATATATCCTTTGCTTCTTACTTGCTGATTTACGACAAAATATTACCTGATATCCGTATATTTGTCAATAGATTTTGATTGTTTTTAATTGATTCAACAATATTCATATTGTAAAATACAGATATGAAATATGGATGGATAACAATAAATATCAGTGATATGTGGAATAAACCACAATACGATTCTGAACGGGTAAACCAACTCTTATTTTCAGATTTTGTTAAAGTTTTAGATGAAAAAAATAATTTCTTTAAAGTTGAGAAATATGACAGGTATCAAGGATGGGTGGACAAGAGATTTGTTTCGCTTTGCTCCTATAAAAATTATCAGCAGTTTTTAAAACAAAAAAAATATGTGGTAACAGCAAAAACTCTTTTGGTCTC
>CAJVYT010000281.1 GCA_913009765.1 uncultured candidate division Zixibacteria bacterium | reverse complement strand
CTCAAGTTGAAACGAAAGACGATTATCTGTTTTCAGCTGAGGATCTTAAACTGATTGATGCGCGAAGAGAGCGCTTTTGTGGTAAATGTTCACGGGGTACTAATCGATCAAAACCCGTGTGATGGCTTAATCAATGGAGCTGAATCTCCCGAGTAGAATGCAAATACCGACTCAGTTATAAAAGCCAGAATGTTCTTTCCCGCCTTTCTCGCAGTAGACGTTACACTGCTTATTCGTTCTACAAATCGTTTTCCTCGATCGCTTCGAGTCCCATAACTCTTCTTTCTCCAGAGCACGATTTTTCTTAAATCTCGTTCCGCTAGATTGTTCGTTGGATCAACATCCGTAAACTCGCTGAAAGTCCAGAGTTTGTGCATGTTGTCGAGCAGTCTGTCACACAGACCTGAAAGCTCATCACTTCCATTGGCAAACCCATCGATTAAATGATTCTCAAGTCGTATTTTTTGGTGTCTAAATCTGGCATTACGTGAACGCTCTGAGATCCTGCCATGACGAAATTCTCTGTGATTTTTGCAAATCTGCTTTAACTCTTGAGTGAGAGCCCTTCCGATTTCCGCATCAGGACCATCACGTTCTGAGTACTTTCGAAAGTCTCGAATAAGATGTGCAAGGCAGTACTGATGAATTTTTAAGTGGGCATAGACGGCATACCGATCAGTAATCACAGGACCGTTGCTTAAAGTTCCTGAAAAGCTCTCAAAAGCAGCCCTGCTTCTACTTGAATCAATTCGATAGCAAGATGCTATCGAGGTGCTTCCAATCCATACATAATGATTTCGACCACAATCACGCCAAGAGGTTTCATCAAAGTGCTTAGCAAACACACCGGTCATCACTGCTCTGTGAATTCTCTCATAAATTTCCTTGAGTGCTGACGCGACACGTTCTTCAACATTGATAATAGACCCCTCTGAAATTTCGATGCCGTAGAGATCTCGAACAAGTTGCATTGCATCTCGTTTTGATAAATGAAAGGCACCGGTTAAGGTGACAATCAAAGCCATCAACCGTGGACCGAAGCTTGAATTAGGAACGCCATTTGGAAGGTCCGCAAAAGAGCTTTCTCCACATGAGGCACATTTGTGCTTTGTGCAATCGAATTGTGTCACAATCGCCTTAACTTCTGGTAGCTCTACTTGCTGAAGAACCAGCGGTTCACCTTCTTCAGCAAGATGATCTGAACCGCAACATGGGCATTTTTCGAGAGAACAGGTAATGAAGTGGTCGACTTGATCAGGGGAGAAAGAAGGGCGGTTGTACCCCTTGCTTCGCTGTTTACGCTGCCCATTTTTGTCACGAGAGTTAGGCTTTTGATCAGTAGACGGAGGCTTGGAACTGTTGTTGGAATTCTTGTTAATCCGTTCTTCTAGAGCTGCAATGCGATCGACGGCTATTTTTAACAGACGCTGCATCTCAGCTAGTGTTCAGTCTAAAAAGTATTTTAAATAAATTCTACAATCCTGATACTGGGTAGTCCTCAGTAATCAAAGGAGTGGAATCGATGGGAAAAGCCGGACGCCCGCGAGGCATGACAATTAAAGTTGAACTGACGTCGGAACGACGCGAAGTGTTAAAGACGAATCAGAAACGGGGAAAGCATTCTGCTCGTGCCCTACGCAGGATGCGAACACTGCTCCTTGCCGACGAGGGTGTGGCACCTGACGAGATTGCTAAGCGAGAGAATGTTTGTGAGCAGACAGTGTACAATACTCTTAAACGATTTGTTACGACTGGCGACGTTGAAGATCGTCCAAGAAGTGGACGTCCCGAAAAGCTCTCAGGAGAAGTGAAAGCTCATATTGTTGCAACGGCGTGTACTGACGCTCCTAAAGGGCGCAGCAGGTGGACCCTACGCCTGTTGGCAGAGCAGGTAGTTCAGCTTGAATTGGTAGATTCTATTTCAAAGGACACGGTGGGCAAGATACTAAAAAAAACGAATTAAAACCCTGGAGACAACAGAGTTGGTGCCTTCGCAAGCTAGAGAGTGAATACATCCGACGAATGGAGGATGTTCTAGACCTATACAACAAGCCATATGACCCGAGACGACCTGTCGTCTGTCTCGATGAATTCTCTTTGACTATGCATGACGAAAAAGTAGAACCCCTACCCGCTCGTCCGGGGAAAATCAGAAAGCAAGATTACGAATATATCAGAAAAGGTTGTTGTAGCGTTTTTGTGGTTGTCGAGCCGCTTGCGGGAAGAAGGAGGGCTGTCGTATCCGGGAAGCGAGGAAAGGTCGAGTTTACAGAAGTCCTGAGAAGAATCGTTGAAGAGTGGTACCCCGCAGATAGTGTCGATTACATCTCGTTAGTTATGGATAATCTCAATACTCACAAAACATCATCTCTCTATGATTTTCTAGAGGCACCAAGGGCCAGGGATAATATCAAAAGGCTAGATGTTCATTTCACTCCGATTCACGGAAGCTGGCTTAACATGGCGGAAATAGAAATTGGAGCGCTCATGACGCAGAGCCTGCGACGACGGATCAATTCTCCGAAGATGCTCGCAGAGGAACTGGCCGCTTGCGTTGCCCTTCGAAACAAGGAGAGACGAACAATAAAATGGGAGTTCACTTGTACCAAAGCTCGTGACAAAATGGCCAGGCACTATCCAAAGGTGGATAAGGAGTACGTCCCCTTTAGTTTTATTTGAAAAACTTTATAGACTGAACACTAGCTTCGCTTCAGTGGCGACTAACTTAGTTTCAGTAGCAGTTAACTTGGTCTCAAGTTCTTCATACTTAGGCTTCACGACCACATAGAATATCGATCAAGCGATTTTAAATAAATAAAATTTTTATTCTTGTAAGAGCAAAGTTGTAATGTCCTCCCCCAGCAAAGTTAAAATGTCCTCTTCAAAGAAAAAGAGGGGTCATGAAAACGGAGCTAACGATGACATTAAGAGACGCAGATCGATATGCGCTTATGAAGCAGATAGAGTCTCAAAAAATAACCATAAAAGAAGCATCCCATGTGTTGGGAATTTCCTACAGGCAAGCGCGCCGGTTATGGCGTCGTTACCAACGAGAGGGACCTAAAGGGCTAGTTTCCAAAAGAAAAGGAAAGCCGAGTAATCATCAAATGTCCAGGGGAGTTAAAGAAAAGGCTATGACCCTTGTGAAAGAAAAATACGCAGACTACGGGCCGACTCTTGCAACAGAGAAATTAGAAGAAAAACACTCGCTGATTTTGTCGAGGGAGACTCTAAGAAAGCTCATGATCCAAGAGGGTCTTTGGAAAGCAAAAAAGGAGAAAAAGAGCAAGGTCCACCCCAGAAGAACACGGCGATCGCGCGTAGGAGAGCTTGTGCAAATAGATGGTTCTTATCACGAGTGGTTTGAAGATAGAGCAGAGAAGTGCTGCTTACTCGTATGTGTTGATGATGCGACAAGCCAAATCATGTACATGAGGTTCTGTGAAACGGAGACGACAGATGACTACTTTGACACCGTTAGAGATTACCTCAATCAGTATGGTAGGCCGAAAGCATTCTATAGCGATAAACACAGCATTTTTCGAGTGAACATGAAGGGGTGCGAAGGTAACAACACTTCCTTTCATCGAGCACTTAAAGAGCTAGATATCGAGCTTATCTGTGCTCATAGTCCACAAGCTAAAGGGAGAGTGGAACGAGCCAATGGAATACTGCAAGACCGTTTGATTAAAGAGCTTAGGGAAGAAGGGATTAGCTCAATTGAAGAAGGAAATGCTTATCTAGAAATTTTTCGACAAAAATATAATCAAAAATTTGGGAAAGAGCCTGCAGATAAGAAGAATGCTCATAGAGAATTGCTCCGCAGCCAAAATCCAGACATGATTTTGCTAGAAAAAAGCCAAAGAGTAATCTCGAAAGATCTCTCTTTTAGCTACAAAACTACACTCTATCAGATCGACTCAAACTACCGGAACCGTCTTTCAGGAAAGCGGATCGATATCTATGAAAAGAACGGAGTGATTCAGTACGCAGGAATTGAAGGGAAACCACTCAAAATCAAAAAGTGGCAAGAAAAGATGATAAAGAGTCCTCAAGTACTAGATGCTAAAGGTCTCGAAATGTTGTGGTCTGCAAAGACTAGGAAACCAGGGAAGTATCATCCCTGGAGATAGAGGGCGCGCGCTCCCCCCATGGGGGGAGCAATGCTTTCTTTTTTTGAACGAAGTGGTAGAGAACTAACAACAAAATGAAACGATCTCATCTCCTAAGAAGAGGACATTTTAACTTTGCGGGACATGAGGACATTTCTACTTTGCGTTGACACGCTAAAAAGAGTTTTTTCGAAGACATATGATGTCTTCTCTGCAAAGTTTATAGACTAATACCCCAACTTAAAAGTTTTAACATGAGATGGAATCGAATTTTTTGCATGAGCAAAGCGCGGAGAGTGAAGCTGACTTAAATTAAGTCAGCGAGGTCGAGCGTGAAACTCATGTGAAAAAGACAGTTTTCAGAGTGTGTTAAAACTTTTAAGTTTGGGTACTAGTACCTAGTTAACAAAGTTTTTACTTATATTTCAGGGTAGAGCTTTTTAAGTTTGATTCGCGCATCTTCAGTTTTGAATCGCCAGTTGCATTTTATGGCTGCCATATTTCTCTCCTTTTCCCAAGCTCGAATTTCCTGTACTAACTCTTCCGCGGTACCGATTCTTCTATTCAAACACTGCCTGGACAAAGCACTAAATTCAATCTCTGCCATATTGAGCCAACTACCATGTTTTGGCGTATACTGAATGTCTAATTTTTCCGTAATTCTTCGAGCTTCTTCAGGAGTAAATCTCCCATATAATGAGGCCTGTGTATGTGTGTTTAGATTATCCATAACAATCGTAATTTTCTTTGCATTCGGATAAAGCTCATCTACAATCATCTTCATGCAATCAGCCCAATCTTTTTTGGTTCGTTGTTCTGTAACTTGCACATGTCTTTTCCCTCCAAAAGGCTCAAAAATCATGAATAAATTACTAACGCCATTCCTCTTGTACTCACTGTCATAACGCATCGGCTTGCCCGGTTTCATTGGCATGCTATCTACTACTTCTTGTATTTGCTGTTTACTGCTTTCATCAAAGCAAAGCAAGGGATGCTCTGGATCATATTCTCTCTTATAAATCTCTAGGACTTCTTCCATTCTCCAGACAAATGCATCGTTTGCTTTGGGGGGGATTTTCCATTCTTTCTTTTGCCACGGTTTAAGTTCGTTTTTTTTAAAACATTCCTTACAGAGCCATAGGAACAGGATTTATCTGTGAGGGTTACTATTTTCCCTGCGATTAATCGCAATGTCCATCGTTCTCTTCCTACGGGAGCTTCACTACATGCCACTGCAATGATGTGTGCTTCCACATCACCATCAATTAGCCTCGGCCTACCGACTCGAGGTTTATCATGAATCACATCAAGCCTTTCTTTGACAAAACGCGCTCGTAACTTTGTCACCGTGCATTTGCAACAATATAACTCATTGGCAATCTCTTGATCTTTCTTGGCATTATTATTTTTGTCGGTTTTTAGAAGAATCTGTGCCCTTTTCACGTCTCTAGGAGACCAATCTCCGCCTTTTGTATTTTTAATCAAGTACTCTCTCTCTTCTTCAGTAAGAACGACTTCATATTTTTGTTTTCTTCCCATTGTTCTTCTCCATGCTAGAAAAAGAACCCAGCATAAAGAATATGAGGATTAAAGAAAAAACTTTGTTAACTAGGTACTAGGTTGGTAGAACGGTTACGCTTAAATAACGCCATTCCGATAAGTCTTCAAAAACAAAATGCGAAACTTCTGTAGACTTAATTTCACCATGAGCTTTTTCTCCTGTCGATTTTTGACCTTCCCATGAATAGTTCATCGCATAAATTGCAATCGTGTTGATATCCTCAAAGTCTTGCTTACATGAGCTACATTGCGTAAAGTTACATTCTCGATTTACATTGAACTCTCCAGTATTTTTATTTATCCAAACTGATTGACCAGCTAACTGGCAATCTTTAATTTTACAAGTAGCTGACAGATAAAATCCAATATC
>CAJVYT010000280.1 GCA_913009765.1 uncultured candidate division Zixibacteria bacterium | reverse complement strand
TTGGACAAAATAATAGTAACATCGTATTCACCTTTTTGGGGAACTGGTAATAAAGAGTCTTGAAGGTTTTGATAATATTCTTTTTTTTGCGTATAGTCTCTTATTGGTCTGAATTTATACTCTCCTCTATCTCGAACAAATAATAGTTCTCCAATAGGATAATATTCTCTGTCTTTATCTTTAAGTGGTTCCTGTTCAAATGAACGCATATATATGAGTTCTAATTCTGTTGATGAAAGTTTATCGTAATTTTTTCTTTCATAATTAGTCATAAAAGAAGCAAGAGGACCGTCATACAGAGGTTCATCAACCATTCTATCATTATTTATATGTTCAGCTTCTAAGCTGTCGTTGCTATCGTTCTCAGGGATTTCTTCCGATGTAACTATCTCAATATAATCCTCAAACTGAGGTTCTATAATTCCATTTTGGTTTACATCCAAAACGCCTCTCATAATTTCAATTCTATTTTCAACAGTGATAAATTTACGAATAATAGTGTAATCGTGATTATCACATTTTACTGTTAGTTCAATTCTGCTGGTATCGTTAGCAGGAATTAAAATATCTACATATTTTGTATAATTTTCTAAATCATCAAAAGGTATTTTCCAATAAGTATCACCAAAATAAACCAACCCGTTAAAACTTTCAACTGAAATTTCTATCATATCGCATTGAGGCGAAATAGGCGTAAATTCAAGTGAATACTGAAGAGAGTTATCGGTACTAATTACATCTTCAGTTTCAAAATATACTTCAATCGGCCATGTCGGCATTAATTTAGCAAATGCTGAACTGTAAAGCAAACATATCATTACAAATAATATGCTGATAGTTTTTATTGATGTGTTGATTTTCATTGTATTACCCTTCCAATTATTTTATAATTTAATACTTAACTCTTTTACAATCAACAACAAACTTTCTTCCAAATTATTTTAGATTTTATAAATTGTGGGATAAAGATCATTTTGTCACAAGCCATAGTGCCACGATAGTACCGTTTAAAAAAAAGAAACTTTTATATATGACACCAAACTCATTTTGATTTTTTGAAGCTCCTTCACTTTACGACCTGCCATAGCTGGTCAGGAACTGTCAGAATAGAAAAATTCCAGTTTATTTCTTTTTAACCTTTTCAACTCTTTTTCTTCGCTCAGCTTTTGCCGAATCACTTTTTATCCAAGAGGGTCGATGTGTTCGCCTGTATTTAATCTTTCTCTGTTCTATTTCTGTTATTACTGACTTATTGCATTCTATTCTATAATATCCTTCACGGTCAGTTTTTTCAATTAAGTCTACTTTATCTTTAAAATATAAATAATCTTCAGAATTTCTTAAATCGACTATCACATCGTATACATTTGGAGGATTGACTGCTAAAATTGAATCCCTAATTCTACGTGATTCAGCACGTAATTTATCTGTTGGAACAGATCTTACCCTATAGAAATATGTTTGACCACTATCACGAGCAAAACCATAGTTATCAATTAATGCTGATTCACCATAACGGTTTGTAGATGGTCCTTGTAATTCCAAATATTTCATTTTTGCATAAGTTTTTTTACCGTTTTCTGTTAACGAATCATAGAATAAAGAATCAGCAGAAGTAAAAGGTGCGATTGGTTGTGTTGTTTGTTTTGGTTTATGAGCTAAAAGTTTTGCTTGCTCAACTTCTAAATTTTTCCATGGGGTTGTTCGTTTATCCCAAGGTGGTCGATGAACAAACTCTGCTTCAATATTTTTTTTCCCTAACTCAAGAAGCTCTCCAAGGCTCAAAACAGTTTTATAAACATCTTTTTTATTAGTTTGTATAAGTGTATCTGTAATATTTTCGAAGTATTGATAAGATTCTTTGTCTATTATTTTAAAATATACTTCATATTCAACACTCAACTGTTCTGTTGTCACAGTATCCCAATTAGGTTTTTGATAAAGCGGTACTACCTTCTTTGCATTTGTTAAACTTGATCGAGAAATAGAAAGTTTATTTTCATCTAGTTTAAGAAATAAATAATCTGTTATCTCTTTCCCCGTTGGAGTACAGGTAGCATGAAAGAGTAATTGTACTTGAGATTGTTCAACTAACGTTACTTTAACAATTATTGTTATATTTTCTTTACCATCAAAATCAAGCAACATCTCTTGATTAGAGTGAAATGTAAGATTATCTGGTGTCGTTATTTGAATAGGTATCTCTTTACAAAATTCTGGTACAGTTTTTGGAACATATAAAGATGTATCTCTGTCCGGTGTAATTGTCACAGCAATTGATGCATTCCCAGTAGCGTTATCAAAAGATATAACTTCAAACTCATAATAAAGCATGCGACGAATTGTGGGTGTAGTGGCTACGCAAACACCCGCTGTAGCAGTCAGTAAAACAATAATAATCAAATATCTAATAAAATTCTTCATTTTAAATCCCTCATAAAATATTACGTTTGTAATATAACATCATATTCTTAAATATGATACCTAAGAGACGATATTTTCTTCTAAATTGTTTTAAATTATTATCGCATTTTAAGGTGTGTAGTTTGGGTTCATAAAGCTACCGAAAGGTGGATATAAGAACAAGCGGAACTTCTCCTCTCCGGCGGAGCCGGAGTCCAGAACAGTAACAAAATGGCAGTTGATAAAAGAATGAATGAAGGTCGTCAAATGTTTTGTTTTATTTTCTCTAATCGTTTCTGCACTGGTTTCCGTCCGTGACGGAAAGGAGTTGAGAAGAATTAAAATAATATTTTGATTTGAAAAAATTAGTTTTGTCAGGTTCTGTCCGCCTTTGGAGGACTTGGAACCAGACCTACTTTACTTGAACAAAGCATACGAAACAATGTCGGGTTTCTCACAATTATATTTTTTGGAATCGGAACGCCTGCCTGCTTGACTTGACAATACATGAATAAATTATAAAAATTATTATAGGAGAATATTTTTGGTATGCATTATTGATGGCGGAGATACTAAAGATTTCCGCCCTACCTAAGATAAAATTAAGAATTGTATGTTAAAAATTTCCAGCTATCTCTAAATAACAGGTGGTTCCATTTTGTAATCGACCCATCCTTCTTTTGCCGGACCATAAATCGACGGAACAACAACTCCTGCCTGACGCATCAGTACAGAAATTTGTCCGCGGTGATGTACTTCATGCTTAATCAGTATTAAGAGAGTCTTTCCTTTTTGCCATTTTTCTCCATACAGGTCATCTTCTTCAAACAGTTTTTCATCATTCCAATCGGCAACTTGTTCTAATAATGATTTTGATAGTTCTGCATATTTTT
This sequence comes from uncultured candidate division Zixibacteria bacterium, assembly GCA_913009765.1. Next base: position 2,759 of record CAJVYT010000280.1, on the reverse strand, counting down.
CAGAAATAACTTTTGCTTCTGTAGGAACCGGAGGTTTTATCAAATCATATTGTAATCCGATATGCGGAAGCATTTCAGTGATTGTTTCACAGATATGCCAGGCGATTCGTCCTATTGTGCGATGGTCATTGTTAATTGATTGTGAAAGTGATTTATCTGTCAACGCATCAAAAATCGATTGAGTGATTTTTGATTCAGTTTCCCAGTCTTGTTTAAAATCTTCCATTGTTCTAAACATTATTTTTCTCCTACATCACCGGAATTTGAGGTTTGTTATTTAAAATCTTTTCTATCTCTTTGAGCGTTTCTTTTTCTAATCGAATATCAGATGCTTTAATGTTGTTTTCAAGCTGAGCAGCTTTTGTGGCTCCGATTATGGCACAGCTGATTTCTTCTTTTCGTAATATCCATGCCAGTGCCATTTGCGAAAGAGTTATATCCAAAGATTGTGCTATATCAGAAAGTTTTCTACATGTTGCAATATTTGCTTCGGTCAAATCCGCCTTGAGCCAGTTTGATGTTCCCCCGCGGCTGTCATCGGGAATGCCGTTATTATACTTGCCTGTTAGAAATCCCTGTGCCAGCGGAGACCAAACTGTCAGTCCGATACCGTTACGTTTACATGATGACATCACATCTATTTCTATATGTCTGTCGAGCATATTATATCGTGGTTGTTCAACCATAGGGGAATAGCAGTTAAAGTTTTTAGCGGCACCAACAAGCCGTTCAATTTTATCAGCCCGCCAAACAGAGGTTCCCCAATAGAGAATTTTCCCTTGATGCACTAAATCATCCATCGCACGAACTATTTCTTCTTCGCCAACTTCGGGATCGTATCGGTGACAGAAATATAAATCAAGATAATCGGTTTTGAGTCGTGTTAAGGTTTTTTCAACTGACTCCATAATATGTTTACGTGAAAGTCCGCGGTTGTTAATATTGTCAGACATCGGCCAGAATAATTTGCTTGAAAGGACCAAATCGGAACGGTTGAAATCTTGAATAATTCCGCCGATGATTTCTTCTGCTTTTCCTTTTGAGTAAATATCAGCCAAGTCGATATAGTTAATACCGAGTTCTATCGCTTTACGAATAATCGGAGCTGTTTGGTCACTGTCAACCGTACCGCCATACGTCAACCATCCGCCGATAGCGATTTCTGAGATTTTAATACCCGATTTCCCAATATTACGATACTTCATATCTATTCCTTTTTTATCATGATTTTCTCTATACTATATGTTACTCAAACTTTTTTGAAATATCAACTGCAGATTGTGAGATTTAAATCACATATTACACACAATTTCTAATGTAACTGCTTTAATACCAATAGCTTTAATAACTTTTTTATTTCTTTACATATACTTGAATAAATAAAGAGATGCATTATATTTAAAAACTATGAAAGAACTGTCTACAAAATTGCCAAAAGAGCCAAAAAGGGAAAATGTCTACCGAATGTTTGACCGAATTGCCAACAGATACGACTTGCTCAATCGGCTTCTTTCATTTCGGCAGGATGTCGCATGGCGAAATAAAGTTGTTTCACTGCTGCCAGAAAAAGAATACCTGTCAGTGTTAGATTTGGCAACCGGTACAGGAGACTTAATATTGTCAATGGCAGAAAAATCTTCACATTTTGCTTCAGGAGTCGGGCTTGATATGTCCGGTGAAATGCTCAAATATGCTGTTATAAAGTATCAGGATAAAAATAATTCTGATAATATTTCTTTTGTGCGTGGGGATGCGGTACATATTCCATTTGAAAATAATTCTTTTGATGCGGTCTCTATTGCCTTTGGGATAAGAAACGTAGTCGATGTGCAGAAATCTTTGCAGGAAAAGCATAGAATTTTGACTCAAAACGGCAAAGTGCTTATTTTAGAGTTCTCTTTACCAAAAAACAGATTGGTCAAAGCCGGGTATTTGTTTTATTTTCGTCATATTCTCCCGTTTATAGGCGGAATTATTTCAGGCGACAGCTATGCTTATAAATATTTGAACCAAACGGTTGAATCCTTTCCGTATGGTAAAGAATTTTGTATATTGATGGAGAAAGCAGGTTTTTCAACTGTATCAGAACATAGGTTGACTTTTGGAATAGCAACAATCTATGAAGGAGTAAAAAAATAAATATGACTACTGCCGCTTTGAAAGATAAAGTGAAAAATATTTCAGAAGTTCAAGGTTTGTTAAAACAAAATCTGCAAACGTTGTTTGATTCAGATAAAACTGACAATGCGATTTGCAGAATTAGCATAGATATTCCCAAAATTGATATTATAAACTGGTTTCAAAAGCAGCAAGTAAATGAAAAATTGTTTTGGTCAGACAGAGACGATAAGTTTGCCGTTGCCGGAATTCATTTTGCCGATATAATTCAAAATGGTGATGACCAAACGCACCCTGAACTTTTTGAAAAAATTCAAACACGGTTAACAAATGCCGATGATTCTGTGAGATATTTCGGAGGGATAAAATTTGATACCGCATCGCAGGTAACAGATTCATGGAAAAAATTTAGTACTGCTGCATTTGTTCTTCCTCGTTTTGAACTTTTAAAAAGAAAAGATTCATATCAGTTTGTCTGTAATATTAATTACTTCTATGATAAAGAAAAGATCGGAAGAGCACACGTCTGAACTCCAGTCACACTGATATATCTCGTATGCCGTCTTCTGCTTGAAAAAAAAAAAATTCTTTTCTTTCTTCTTTTCTTCTTCTTCTATCTTTTTATGCCATTTATCTACATT
>CAJVYT010000279.1 GCA_913009765.1 uncultured candidate division Zixibacteria bacterium | reverse complement strand
TACGAGATATATCAGTGTGACTGGAGTTCAGACGTGTGCTCTTCCGATCTGGAATAAAAACTAATACCGAACCTACTCCACCAATTATTCCGTCTGTAATGAGAGAACGAAGCGGTCCTTCTACCATGGAGGTTTCTACTAAACCTGAAAGTGCAACAAACAACGAGTCAATCATATTCATAATCGGTTCAGCCCAGCTAAAAATTGACTGAAACACAAAATACATCATAAGAACTAACAGAATCGGACCTAATATTGGGTGCAAAAGAACTTTATCAATTTTACTTGTCTTAGAAGAGTTGTTCTTTCTATCGTTGGTCACTGCATGAGCATATATGGTTTCAGATTTTTTAGTTAAAGCGGAAGTTTCTGCTTGAGAAAGAAAGCCCGTTTCTGCGATAATCCTTTCTCTGCCTTCTTTAAGAATTTTTGTAGCTTCTCCGCCAACTTCAGCAACAAATCTTTTATCAGCTTCCCCATTCACATCAAAAATTATTCGAGCATAATGAGCTCGAGAACGTTTTTCATCTCCGTATGTTTTTTTGAGTAACTCTAAAATATCTTCGGTTGCTTTAGAATATATTTTTTCAGGAGTTCTTTTTGTAGGTTGTAAACTTTCAACAGCCTTTTCTTTTAGCTCTTTTATCCCTTCGCCTTTGTTTCCGACAACAGGGATAACAGGTATTCCACCAAGTATTTCAGATAATTTTTTGCAATCAACAGTGATGCCCCTTTTATTTGCAATATCAATCATATTGACCGCTACAACAACAGGGAGGTTTGTTTGAAGAACTTGCAAAAGCAGATAAAAACTTCGTTCTAAATTGGTCGCATCTAAAACCGCAATAATAACCTCTGGCGGTCTGTCATTTTTGATTTCTCCAAAAAGTGAAGATGCGGCGATATATTCATCGGGGGTAAAAGCTGCCAGTGAATAAGTGCCGGGAATATCTATTAGAGAATATCTTTGATTGTCATTTTTTGATAGTGAGAATTGACCAATAACACGTTCAACCGTTACACCCGGGTAGTTTCCGACATGCTGGTTTAAACCGGTAATTTGGTTAAAGATTGTTGTCTTGCCGCAATTGGGATTTCCGCATACAGCTATAACATGCTCGACCACAATTTTTGAATCAGATTTAATAGACATAAGAATAAATATTAATCGTCAATTTCAATCGTAACCATAGATGCTTCGGCATGCCTTAGTGATAAGCAGCAGGGACCTATCTGAATTTCCATCGGGTCGTTAAGCGGTGCATTTCGGACATGCTCTACATCTCGTCCCGGAACAACACCTAACTCTAAAAGTCTTCGAGAGAGTTTGTTGTCATCGGTGAATCCAACAACTTTCCCTTTTTGACCCGGCTGCATTTTATTTAAATGTGTCATCAGTAGTACCTTTATTTTTTATTATTATTTACAAAATTTATATATGCCGCAACAGCATCAAAATAGCTAAGAGAACTTAAGATCAAACTATTCATTATCTTCCCCGCTCTCAACTACATTTGATGAATCGTTTTGGCAGTCTTTACAAAAGCCTTGTATTTCTATTTTGAAATTTTCCGGAGAAAATCCATTTTCATTTGCTGTTCGGGCTAAAATTCCTACAAGTTGCTCTACCGGAAATTCTTCTAACTTTTTACATGATAGACAAAAAAGGTGTCCATGAGGAATTTTTGTTACTCTATCATATCGAGTAATACCATCGCCCAAGTTAACCTCTTCAGCTAAACCAACTTTACAAATCAGCTTAAGATTACGCCAAACAGTGGAATAACCAATTGAACGATCAAGATGACGTACTTTATCATATAACTCATCCACGGAGACATGTTCTTCCAACTCAAAAAATGAGCGAAAAATCAACTCTCTCTGGGGAGTCATCTTAAAACCTTTTGTACGCAAAAATTCTTTCATCTTTGTCCTTAACGCCTAAATGAAAACGACTTTCATTTTCAACTATACTACATATCGGCAAAATGTCAAGAGAAAAAACAATATAATCTCAACTTTTTTTGATTAGTTTTAACTTGTTGGCAGATAAAGAAATAGCCGCTCCATAGAAAGAGCGGCTATTGAAATAAATAGTTGGACTTTATATTTATTTCAGAAGAGTCATTTTTTTTGTATTTCCTTCGCTACCTCGTATGAGACGGTAGAAATATATACCAGAAGCAACTTGCTGATTCCCGGCATTAGTGCCATCCCATTGGACTTCATACATACCCGGAATTTGGGCTTCATTGACTAAGGTGACAACTTTCTGCCCCATGATATTAAATACCTCAAGTTTTGTTACCGCACCTTTTTCATCAGTAGGTCTAATTGTATAACTGATAGTTGTAGTCGGATTAAACGGATTGGGATAATTTTGGGCGAGTTCAAATGAGTTAGGTAGATGCTCAAACGGGTTGCCGTCATAAATTGCAGTTGAAACGCCTCCAAAGAAATCAATAACTTTTGAGATAAGATCAACTGTGTGATTATGTGTTGTTTTAGTATCATCAATTAAATCAACAGCAAAAGTAATCAGTGCTGATTTATATGAACCTTCATATGTGACACCACAAATTTCGGTATTACTTTGAACAAAACCAACCGTAAAAGCGGGCATTCCCGAACCGGATGGTATAAGGGTTGTAATAGGATAATAATTAGCTGACAGAGGTCTAAATTTTAAATTGTCTCCTACCGGATTACCCTGAACTCCGGTAAATTCAAAATGAAGATAAGATGAATCTCGTCGTGCATGGAAATAGTCGATTAATAATGTTGAGTCAATATTCATAATATCATCAACACCACTCACAGTTGAGAGCATTATATTTTTTCCGTTATCCATAAATTGTTTCATGACAGCGATATCCGCCGCATCAATAGCTCCTGAATCGACCTCTTCTCCGGTATGCCAAAGAATAATATCATACGGTAATAAATCATTTATTGTCGGAGTTCCTGAGATATTTTTATGCCAAGTATCAGATGGAACCCGGTTTTCATATAAGGATTTCTCGATTTTTTCTTCAAAAGAGGCTCCTCTGTCTGCATCAACAACTAAAACATTAGGTTTACCGAGAGTTACTTCAAAACCAAATGTTTTAGAATACGTATAACTGCCGTTAACAGGCTGAGACAATTCATCCAATGAATCAGTTGTAATAGTTAAGAAAAACGAATCAATTTGTGGCGTCAATGTATCCGGTACAGTAAATTCAATAGGTGTGAATGGATTTTCAAAAGTAGAAGTATTAAAATTTCCTGTTATAGTAATATCATTTTGTGTAAACTGCAGACCGGAGTTCTTACTTGATAAACTTGCATGAACATTTTGAGAAACTCTCATTTGGTTATTTATTGAAAAGAAAAATTGTACGGATTCCCCAGCTTCTAAAATACCGTCAGCATCTGCATCAGCCATAACAAATGGATTTATACCTGTTGTTTCAATCCACGGTCTCGAATATGCTATATCAAGATCGGCATTCATAATAGAATCTGAATTAGAGATATTCCATACAGACACTTGAGAGGGTTCCCCATCGTATAAATCCGAATTTGGAATAGAAAAAAAATTAAACTCTCGTTTATTAGTAAATCCCGGGAAAGGGTCACCATTATCTCCGCTATTATTGACAGCAAAAGCTAATTGATCGTTTCCATCAGCTTGTTCCAATCCGACCCAATACCGAGTATAATCATTATTTTGAGAAATAGACTTTCGTGTTTCATCAACATGATAAATCAAAAGACCGTTTCCGGGGAGGGCTTTATCAAATCCGACTTGCTGTCTGTTTTCAACAATAAAATATTCATCAGGTCCTGTCAATGAATTGTGCAATTTGAATGCTGTTGGAGATGTTTCTACTTGTGGGATATCTATATTATAAAGGTTGTCGGTAACATCAATTAAGTTTAAAAAACCAAGTTGGTTTTTACACCACGGATCAAAATGTGCCGGCAGTTTTGAATCTCCGTTATAGTTCCCTGAAGCCATTAGTGACCATTTTCCAAGACCATCGGAAGACTCAGGATAATAATCTGTATCATATAAATCAGGGAGTCCCAAGAAATGTCCGTACTCATGACAAAAGACACCGATCGGAGAAAGCTCTGTCCCTCCAAATTTGATATATTCTTCGGGGTTAATGTTGTAATTATAAACATCAACTCCATCTAAGGTACGCTTAGCGGGTATATTCCATTTATGAGACCATATATCGTCGTCTGAACCTGTCCCTTCAGCACCCGGTCCTGAATGGATTACAATAACACCGTCACAAACACCATCATTATTAAAATCATATTTAGAGAAATCTACATCCGAATCAGCAATCGTTATAGCGTCATTTACAAGAGTTTGAGAGTTAGGTGTTGTCATTTGAATACCTGAACCACCGCCGGTGTATTGAGCATACGTTAAAGGCATACGATACCAGCCAAAAATCTCACCTTGTATGAAGAGCTTTCCATACGAATTTTCCAAGTAGTAATCAGTCATTGAGCCGGTTGGATTATGGTAACCTTCAGAGAATAAGATTGAATCAAAATCAGCAGGCGTTCCGAAAAGAGCTTGTCCATCAGCAGGATGATCGGAGAAATCAACTAACAACACTAATACACGTATTGTATCAACAACATCTACACCGGTTGCTAGAGATTTATTATTTTTATGAAAAATGTTTTCCACCGGAGAACATCCACCTCGTTTATGAAAATCATCAAGCATTTCCATCTTTTTTCCATATACACCATCCTTCTTCCACTTTGTAATCACATCATCAGAAGGAGCCACTGCATAGGCGATGCGGGCAGAAAAACTCACTGCGAGGAGAAAGAAGAGTAATGTTATACTTATATTTTTTATCGAAAACATTATATAGAGCCTTTGTTTATTCTAAAGTTATATTCTACCAAAAATAATATCTATCAGTTCCATTAAAGTAAAGTCTTATTTCAAAAGCGTCATTTTATGCGTTTTAAATTGTTCATCATTGCTTAGTCTATAGAAATATATACCGCTTGCTACTGATTGATTAGCATCATCGGTCGCATCCCATTGATATTCATGAACGCCTGCGGAAAGTTTTGTATCTGCGATAGTTTTAACTTTTTGTCCTAAAACATTATAAACTTCAAGTTTAATTTCAGACGTTGCTGCAAGATTGAATTGTATTTTTGTCGTGGGGTTAAACGGATTCGGATAATTTTGGAAAAGCTCAAACTGTTTTGGCAGACTTAAAGTATTGTCATTTAAGTCAGTGGTAATATCATATTTTTGTTTGGCAATTACAGCATTATCATAAAGTTCATTTAAAGTATTTCCGCATACATACGCATAGGCAACATCAAACGATTCATTAGATGTCAGTGAAAATTTATTTGTAGATGTCATAAACATCAAATCACCGGTTATAGTATCACGAATATCATTGGCTGTATCAGACATTATTGTAAGTAATTCACTATTTGTAAATCCTTTTTTCCCCGAAAGGTTTTCAAACATTTTAAACGATGATAAATTTTTTAAAGCAACAACACCTACAAACATATCAGAATTATTTTGCTGATATATAAGCGAAAGAGAAGGATCATATTCTAACTGGTCATTATCAGAAAGATCAAAATCATGTAACAGCCCTAAATGCAAATCTGTAATTGTTTCTACCGAATTGTTATGTAAGCTATATTCTACAATCAACAATCCCTCTTCCCCAATTTGATTTGAAGTAATCGTTTTTTGTGTTATTTCAATAGGAATAGCAATAGCGGATTGGCTGTCATCAAATACAGCAGTTCTGCTTTCTTCACCAGATGCTGAAATAGTAGAGCTGCTTAAAGAAACCGTAGGATTAAAATCTGATGGTTTGAAAATTCCGTTTTCATCCCTAATAGATGAAGACATCTGCAAAGCTGATCTTCCAAGATCGGAAGAGCGTCGTGTAGGGAAAGAGTGTAGATCTCGGTGGTCGCCGTATCATTAAAAAAAAAAAAAAAAGAGAAAAAAAATAAAAAAAAAGAAAAGAAAAAAGAAAATGGCAATATTCTAAAGCCGTGCTACCACGACAGATCACGTA
>CAJVYT010000278.1 GCA_913009765.1 uncultured candidate division Zixibacteria bacterium | reverse complement strand
TATATCAGTGTGACTGGAGTTCAGACGTGTGCTATTCCGATCTGTGTTTTTCTTCTTACACAGTATTTTAAATCCATACCTTCCGAACTGGAAGATGCCTGTAAAATAGACGGAGCCGGTTATTATGAGATTTTTAAAAATGTCGTTATTCCGCTTTCGACCCCTGCCCTGCTTACGCTCTTTATCTTGAAATTTCAGGCAATGTGGAATAACTTTATGGATGCTCTGCTCTACTTAAGCAGGGTAAGCATGTGGACATTAAATATAGCACTTATGACTTTTCAGCAGCAGTATAAGGCTCAATGGAACCTTACGCTTGTCGGTGCCATGTTTAATGCTGTTCCTGTACTTATCCTGTTTTTCATGTTCAACAGATACTACATGGAGGGTGTTTCGTTCAGCGGACTGAAAGGCTGAATCTTAAAAAGTCCGGAGAGCTGCACGGATTTTCCGGTTGAGCAGCTATAGTATGGATAGTAATTTTAAAGTATATTAAATAATTATAAACAAAGGAAAGTTATGAGTATCGCCTATAATATCGGAAAAGGAAAATATAAAAACCGGATAGCAGCGGAAACGGACTTTATCCCGGAACATTCTGGTAAATGGGAGACTATTTTCTCCCTGGGTAATGGCTACATGGGCGTTAGAGCGGCAACCGAAGAAGGCTACATAGAAGAGCACAGAGGCTGCTATGTAGCAGGTGTTTTTGATAAATTCCCCGGTGAGGTTGCGGAGCTTATCAATTTTCCGGACTGGATAAATTTCGAAATCAATCTTGCGGGGGAAAGATTCGATTTAAAACGGGGAAAAATTCTACATTACCTGCGGCAGCTTAACATTAAAGAAGGACTGCTTTTAAGAGATGTCGAATGGATGAGCCCAATGGGAAAGAAAACACGGCTTACTTTCAGGAGGTTTGTTTCCTTTACTAATATTCATTCGGCAGCACAGAGAGTTTCCATAACGCCTCTTAATTATTCCGGAACAGTGGAATTTTTATCCGGAATTAACGGGCAGGTTACAAACAGCGGAGTACAACATCTTAAAGAAAACAGACTCAGGTTTATTTCCGGCCGGATTATTTTAATCGATGAGAAAACGCAGGAATCAAATATCCGTATAGCTGTGGCTGCAGGACATGAGTTCTTTATAAATAACAGGAAAATTAAGGTTAAAGAAAGAGTGCAGACAGGCCGGAGAAGAATCGGGGTAAAAGGTGTCTGCACTGTAGGCCGGGGAGAAACTTTTCGTTGTGAAAAATTCATCTCGATTTATACATCGAGGGATAAGGATTTAAACGAGGATCAGAAGCCATCGGCAACAGCCGTGGAAGATCGTGCCGTCGAGAATTTAAAATCGATTAAAGATATGGGATATGCCGCGCTTTTAAAAGAGCATAAGGAAAAATTGAACAGAACCTGGGAAAAAGCGGATATTGTAATCGAAGGACCGGATTTTGATCAGCTTGCCGTGCGTTTTTCTATCTTTCATATTCTGCAGATGACCCCTGTTCATGATAACAGGCTGAGTATTGCGGCAAAAGGATTGTCAGGAGAGGGATATAAAGGCCACGTATTCTGGGATACGGAGATATTTCTTGTTCCGTTCTTTGTCTATACATTCCCGGATATTGCAAGAAATCTTCTTCTGTACCGGTACCACTTTCTTGATGGTGCAAGAAGGAAGGCAGTCGATAACGGTTTTAAGGAACTGTAACAATATAACTTGAACGTTTAGCTATTCTGTGTTACTCTTACGTATGACTATATTAGAGCAATCAGTATCAGCGCGTTACAAATCATTAGCCCCTACTTTTGATGAGAGAAGTCGCCGTATTTGGGCGGCTGCCGAAGCACTATCGGCAGGGCGGGGCGGAGTTGTTTCGGTTAATCGTGCAACCGGTATATCACGTACTACAATTTATCAGGGAATCAAGGATCTTAAAAATCCCCAGAGCTTGCAAGATGGTCTGACTCGGACGCGTAAGAGGGGAGGCGGAAGAAAGAAAACTGTTGATATCAATCCTGAAATGCGAAACGCTTTAGAAGCCCTCGTGGAACCTATTACTCGGGGAGATCCAGAATCCCCCTTACGATGGACATGTAAGAGTTTGCGTATTCTAGCAGAAGAATTAAAAGCTCAGGGATATTCAGTCAGCCACAGAATGGTTGGTGAGTTATTACATGAGATGGGTTACAGTCTCCAGGCAAATCGGAAAACATCCGAGGGGAAACAACATCCAGATCGCAATTTGCAGTTTGAGTTTATCAACTTATTAGTGGAGGAAAACCTTGCAAAGGGTAATCCGGTTATTTCTGTAGACGCCAAGAAGAAAGAACTTGTAGGCAATTTCAAGAACGTTGGCCGAGAATGGCACCCCAAGGGTGTTCCAGAGCAAGTCAATGTCTATGACTTTTTGAGCGGTGCCAAGGGTCGGGCTACTCCCTACGGTGTCTATGATATTGGAAAAGATGAGGGCTGGGTCAATGTTGGTGCCGATAAAGATACAGCGATTTTTGCGGTAGAATCGATTCGACGTTGGTGGAATGCCATGGGGCAAGCGAATTATCCGGAAGCAACAGAATTAATCATCACTGCTGATGGGGGTGGAAGTAACGGTAGTCGAATCCGGCTTTGGAAAACACAGCTCCAGGATTTCTGTAATGAGATTCGGATTCCGATTGCTGTTTCCCACTTTCCTCCCGGCACCAGCAAATGGAATAAGATTGAGCATCGTCTTTTCAGTTTCATCAGTATAAACTGGAGGGGTAAGCCACTGACCAGTTTTGAAACTATCCTGAATCTTATTTCTTCGACCACAACAAAAAGTGGTTTAACTGTAAAAGCCGAAATCGATCTGAATAAGTATCCCAAGGGGATAAAAGTGAGTGATGCACAAATGAGGATGCTCGACATCAGTCGAAATGAATTCCATGGTGAATGGAATTACAAATTCCACCCTCAAGCAATACTCATATTGTAGATGTTATTTTGTTACAGCCCCTTAGTACGGGAAATTTTCACAAAGTATTCCCCACGCACGTGGGTGTAATAATCTTTTAAGAAATAAAGCTAAACAAACAGGAAATATAAATGTTATAATCTACCCGGAAAATAAATATTTTAAGGAGAATGTGGAAAATGGAAAGAGTAAAATGGGGTGTTTTAGGCGTTTCCGGACATTTTATAAAGAAAGTAATGCTTCCGATGCAGAAATCAAATATTGTCGAACTTTACGGGATTGCTTCGCGAAACCTTGAGAAAGCGAAAATTACAGCTGAAAAATTCGGAATAAACAGAGTATACTCCGGCTACGAGGAACTGCTCGGTGATCCGGAAATAGAGGCGGTTTATTTACCGCTTCCGAATAATCTTCATGTGGAATGGATAAAAAAAGCTGCAGATCATAGTAAACATATTCTCTGTGAAAAACCGATTGCTCTTAATGCGGAAGAGGCGGAAGAGGCGGAAGAGGCGATCAAGTATGCCGGAGATAAAAATGTACTCATTATGGAAGCATTCATGTACAGATTTCACTCTCAATGGAAACGGGCGCTTGAGCTTGTACGGGTAGATGAAATAGGAAAGGTCAATTTTGTACAGTGCACATTTACCTACAACAACCCTGACCGGAATAATATAAGAAACAAGCCGGAAATGGGAGGCGGCAGTATCTACGATATCGGCTGTTATGCGGTATCCGTTGCAAGATATATTTTTGAGAAGGAGCCTTTAAGGGTTGTGAGTCTTATAGAAAGAGACAGGGAATTTAAAACAGACAGCCGGGTAGCAGGAATACTGGATTTTAAAGATGCCCACTCTGTTTTTTCTGTGGGAACTAGAACCTTTCCCTATCAGGTTGTTGAAATATTCGGAACGGGCGGAATTATCAAGATAAGAATTCCCTTTAATACGTTCCCCGATGTGCCTGCGGAAGTGGAAGTTACAACGAAGGTAGGCATGCGTGAAATATTAACGGAGCCGGAAGACCAATATCAGCTTGAGTTCGAAGCTTTTTCCACAGCCGTAAGAGAAGGCTCCGATGTCCCGACAGCACCTGAAGATGCTGTAAATAATTTAAAAGTTATGGATGCTCTTTTTAGATCGGAGAAGAGCAGAAACTGGGAAGATGTACGTTAAAAGCCGGTTTAAAAGGAAATTAAAAGGCTTCTATAGATTAACCCGGACTAACTTTCGATTTTTATCCCTTTCCGGAATGCAACATAACCTTTAATCTTTCGGGCGGCATCTTTCGGATTCGGATAAAACCACGCTGCATCGGGATTTATTTTCCCGTCCACACTGATATTGTGGTAGTTCGCCTCACCACCTGTAAAATCGGCGGAAACAAAACTGCTGAGAATAAGCAATTAATCACGTAAGGATTATAAGCTGGAGTTCTGAGTAATGGTGAATTACGCAATTGATGTATGGATTAAAACGGCTGTGAGAAGACATTCAAAAGGGAATGCGGGTAAAGCTTAGAAAGGTCAAATACTGGATAAAGAAAAACCGGCATACTGCCACGATGAAAGTTTTATGGCAACTGTATCAAACTTCAGGGACATATTCGATATTACGGAGTATCCTTTAATTCTATCCCGGTATCGACTTTCTGTTTAAATGGATCAACCGAAGAAGCCAGCGAAAATCTATAACCTGGGCTAAATTTAATTTATTTATAGCCAGGTTTCCTCTTCCAAAAGTAAAAGTACACCACTCTTTGTTTTAATACAGTTTGTGAATGGTATTGTCGTCAGCCCATTGCCTTAATTGGGCACGATGGGTTGGAACTGGGAGAAAGCCGGAGTGACCCGGTTTCCTTACCACATCACTATAGGGTTACTGTCCCTGAAATGGTTCAAGGACTGAGAAAGGAGGGTAGCTGAACGCTTCTTTCTCAGTAATAAGGCAGCAGGAAAAACAATTTGAATGCAGATCGATTCCAGGATATTTCATGTAACCATCCTGGTTTTAGATGTACTTCTAAAATTGTTGATATCACGGTAGCATGTATCATACGTCTATCAACGATTTTATCATAAGCTCGTTAGGCGGCATACAACGGAAGGAGTATTGATTTAGATTAAATAAATAGGTGATGGTCATGAAAATAAGAATGGTGCTTGAAGAATTCAAGAGAGAAATAAAAAAATTATACGGGAAGAGGTTAAGGGATATAATCCTCTACGGTTCATGGGCAAGGGGAGATGCCACAGAGGACTCAGATATAGATGTTCTTGTTATCCTTGAAGGGAAAAGTTGTTCCAGGGAAAGAAATCGACAGGATGATAGATATAATCACAGAGATCAATCTAAAGCATAGAGTGTTAGTATCAGTTTACTCTATCTCTAAGGGAGACTATCTAACGATTAACAGTCCATTGCTCATAAATGTCAGAAGAGAAGGACTACAAGCATGAAAGAAATAAAATCTCTGGTCGAAAGAGCAAAGAAATATCTCAAAAGCGCCGGGATGCTTCTTAAAGAAGAGGACTATGAATCTTCTGTTTCAAGAACCCTACTATGCTATGTTTTATTCTGTACAAGCTATGTTGCTTACAAAGAACCTATCGTTTTCATCTCATAAAGGGGTAATTTCTGCTTTCGGAGAACATTTTGTTAAAACAGGTGTTTTAACAAGGGAGATGGGCAGAGAACTAAACAGGGCGTTTGAAAAAAGGCAGATAGGAGATTACGAATACACTTTTGTCCGCTTAATTTTTAATAGGCCATGAAAATAGCGGTATGTGATCGTTCGTTATGTGAAATTGTGTTAAATTATGAATGATTTTGAAATAAAAAAAATTAAAGAAGAAGACAGAAGCTGGGTAAAACAATTTATTAACGATCATTGGGGTTCGAATATGGTAGTTATTCATGAAAAAAAATATAAGATCGGAAGAGCACACGTCTGAACTCCAGTCACACTGATATATCTCGTATGCCGTCTTCTGCTTGAAAAAAAAAAAAAAAAAAAGAAAAAAAACAGAAAGAAAAAAGCAACAATTAAAATAAATATTGATTAACACCGTAAGACAGCATACGACAGATGTTCAAGCAAAATCGGACACAGAGTCTATGGTA
>CAJVYT010000277.1 GCA_913009765.1 uncultured candidate division Zixibacteria bacterium | reverse complement strand
TTGTTTTATAGAGACGATGACGGTAAACTAGATATATTAGTTTTTTTTTTTTTCAAGCAGAAGACGGCATACGAGATATATCAGTGTGACTGGAGTTCAGACGTGTGCTCTTCCGATCTGAAAAACTTTTACATAGTCAAATGGTATCAGCAAACCCTATAGAACAAGCCCTTTTTTAATATCACAACAGCAGAATAGCCTGTTTTTGCAAGGGTGTGATTTTTTTTAACACTACATACATAGAGTTTAAGCATATGGGAAGAAAAAGAAAACCAGATAATTTACTTTTACTTGAGAACACTTATAGGTCTGATAGGCATGGTGATAAAAATAAAAAACTAAAAGTAGATAGCAAAATCCCTGACATGCCAGAATGGTTAGATGAATACGCTGAAAAGGAATGGAAGCGCATTACTAAAGTGCTATTGAACGCTAATATGTTAACAGAGGCAGACGAAAGCATTCTGTCGCAGTATTGTATATTGCATGGTGAGCTTGAAAGAGCTTACACGGAAGAAGATAACGAAGGCGAGATAAAGAGAGACTTTTCAGCCTCGTCTCATATCCAGTTAAGAATGTGCTCATTAGAACTTGGACTAACACCGAGCGCCAGAAGTAAGATAGTAGTAGAGCCTGATGAGCCAGACTTTTAGTGAGAGGGCTGTTAAGTATGCAGACTCTATTCTCAATGATACTATTCCGGCTTGTGAGTTTGTTAAGCAATCATGTAATCGTTTTATAGGTGACTTAAAACGAAAGGATTTATATCTTGACCAGGATGAGGTAGAAAAGTGGTGCACGTTTCTTGAGAAACTGCCTCATGTTAAAGGCAAATGGAAAGGTCAGAAATTTAAATTAAGTGACTGGCAGATATTCTGTGTAGTTAATATCTATGGCTTTTATTTCAAATCAGGCAAGCGGAGATTCAACAAAGCTTATATTGAGGTAGGCAGGAAAAACGGGAAGTCCTTTTTTGTCGCCGGACTTGGTTTGGGTATGATGACCATTGAAGGCGAAGCAGGGGCAGAAATATATTGTGGTGCGACTACTGAGGACCAGGCATGGCATGTGTTTCTGCCTGCTAAGCAGATTTGCGAACAACTTCCAGCGTTTAAGAAAAAGTATAAGATCGGCGTTAATGCCAAGACGTTATCTATTCCCGAAACAGGGTCAGTATTCAAACCTGTAATTGGCAATCCTGGAGACGGTGGTTCACCTTCCTGCGCGATAGTTGATGAATACCACGAGCATAAAAACAGCGACATGGCAGACACATTTGAAACTGGTATGGGCGCAAGATCGAATCCGTTAATGCTACAGATCACTACGGCAGGCTCAGATACAGGTGGGCCATGTTACGCGGCCAGAAATGATGTTATTCAGATCCTCAAGGGAACAGTACAGGACGATTCTATTTTCGGGATTATCTACACACTGGATGATGGCGATCAGTGGGATACCGTCGAAGCCCAGATCAAAGCCAATCCTAATTATGATATAAGCGTCGATAAGGACTTCCTAAGCGGCCAACTATTACAAGCAAGACGATCAGCCGCCAAACAGGTTGCCTATAAAACCAAACATCTCAATATGTGGGTTGGGGCAAAGGCAGCATGGATGAATATGCTGGCGTATCAAGCCTGTAAAAAGAAACTAGATATAAACGACTTCAAAGGCCGTTCTTGTTATGTCGCTTTAGACCTAGCGACCAAGAAAGATATAGCTTGTATGGCAATCCTGTTTCCACCTGAGAACGGTGGCAAGTGGACTGCTTTTTGCAAACATTACCTCCCAGAGGATGTTATTAACGATGGCGGTAGTACAAGATACAAAGCATGGCATGCAGACGGGTGGCTAACAGCAACACCTGGAAATATAACAGATTACGAATACATTGAAGATGATTTGCGAGATTTAAAAACTAATCACGAGATTATCAGCGTTCCATATGACCCATTCCAGGCTACTTACATCGCAACCAGATTACTTGAAGATGGATTCCCGATGGTTGAAGTAGGCGCAACGGTTAAAAATCTATCTCAGCCTATGAAAGAGCTTGAGGCCAAGATTTTAGAAAAGAATATTCAATTCCAGCATGACCCCGTACTAATGTGGATGTTCGGCAATGTCACGGCAAAACTGGATAAAAAGGACAACATATTTCCAAACAAAGAAAGGTTTGAGAATAAAATAGACGGGGTAGTTGCATTGATAATGGCTATGAACAGAGCAATCTTAGAAGAAGAAACCGGCAGCCTTGATGACTTCTTGTCTAATCCGGTGGGCTTATGATACCGCAATGGTTAAGATGGTTTGGTATCGGCAGTCTTTCAAATCAGGATACTGGCAAGCAAGTAGGGTACACGGGAGGCGCAGGAACTAATACAGGCATCTCTGTCACCGATGATCGAGCTATGCAAGTCTCAGCAGTATGGGCTTGTGTGCAATACATTACTAATTCAGTTTGTTCGCTGCCGTTAGGGTTCTATGAGGATAAAAAAGACGGCAGACGAGTTTTAAAAAACCACGCATTGAATGATTTGTTTCATTTGTCGCCAAACCAGTTAATGAAGCCACGCGATTTTCGCAAAGCCATGACTATGCAAATGTGCATGTGGTCAAACGCTTATGCAGAAATCACATGGATAAGTGATAGGCCGGTATCGCTTATTCCTTTGCGTCCAGGTCGCATGACCCCGCATATTAATGACGATGGTTCTTTGTCTTATCATTATCAGATGAGTCAGGGGGTGAGAGTTTATTCCAAAAGGTCTATTTTTCATTTAAAAGGCTTTGGCAGTGATGGTGTAGTTGGTTTGGAGCGTAGTTCATACGCGAGAGAATCTTTAGGGCTGTCAGTATCAGCAGACACTTACGCAGCTAGTCAGTTTGCCAATGGCGGACGTTCAGGCGGCGGTTACTTGATGTTTGATAAATTCCTGACAAAAGACCAGCGCGAACAGGCAAGAAAATTATATGATGGCATGTCTGAGACTGCTTTTAACAAAGGCAAGTTGTGGATACTTGAGGGTGACGTTAAGTATGAGGCTGATACACTAAACCCAGACACTATGCAGATGATTGAGACTCGCAAAATGCAATTAGGTGAAATCGCCCGTTTCTTCGGCGTACCTGAAGTTTTAATTGGTGCAGCAGGCGCTACAAGTGCGTGGCCTGCCTCATTTGAACAACAGCTACTATCATTTCTGACATTTACTTTACAAGATTATATCGACGAATGGGAACAAGCGATCAAGTACAGTTTAATAGCACCAAGAGACAAACATCGTTATTTTGCAGACCATGACGTAACTGGATTTATCAAAATGGATTCCCAAACACGCGCAGCCATCCAGAGTACACAAGTACAGAATGGACTAAAGACAAGAAACGAAATACGAAGATCAAACAATGACCCTATAGTTGAAGGCGGTGATGATTTAACTGTACAGGTCAACTTAACCCCGCTTGAAGAACTGGAGAAAGTCAATGATACACAAAATGGACAACCCGCTGGAACTATGCCAGCTCAAATTCGACAGTAACGAGAAAGGATCATTCGAAGGCTATGCTTCAGTCTTTAACGGGCTGGATGCTGTCAATGACATCATCCTTCCAGGTGCCTATTCAAAAACTTTAAAAAAAGGACATAGAATTTCTATGTTCATTAACCATGATAGCCACAAAATACCAGTAGGTGATTGGACAAGCCTCAAAGAAGATAAAACAGGTCTCCATGCTAAAGGGTTAATTGATGAAAACCATATGGATGGGCCTAGTGCTTACTCAGCAATGAAGCGCGGCGCAATGAGTGGGTTATCCATCGGTTTTAAGATCCCCAAAGGCGGAGCTACAGAAAAAGAGGACGGCACAAGAGAAATTAAAGAAATTGATTTAAAAGAAATCAGTATTGTCAATTTCCCTGCTGATGACGATGCGCGTATCTCGCAGGTTAAGTATGAAATAGAGGATGCAGACAGTTTAAAAGATGTGGAAAAATACCTGAGAGAGTCAGGCTTTTCCAAGTCAAAAGCGACAGCGATAGTGAGTCGTATCTCTAAGCTACATAAGCGTGATGCTGAAAAGGCTTTGAATGAAATCACTACCATCGACGCAACAGATGATCTGATTGCGATTATCAAGAATTTGTAAGGAGTTACAAAATGAGCGAAGAAAACAAAGACATTGACAAGAAGGATCAGCTATTTGATCTGAAGAAGGTCGAGAAAGCACTGATGGAGAAATTTGATGGCGTACAAGACGCGATCACTAAAGCCAATGACGAAATTAAGCTCTCTGGTGAAACATCAGTAGAAACCAAAGCAACGATTGACAAGCTAACAGAAGATTACAACGGCCTGTATGATCGTATTCACGAAATTGAGCAAAGTGGCATTACGACTAAGGACGAAGATGTTCCTTATGATGTGGGCGCAGAGTTCATTAAATCTGATCAGTTCAAGGATGTTCAAGAAGGCAGGTCAGGTCGTGCAAGACTGGAAGTTAAGGCAGCTATTATTAATGCTACTGGCGCAAGTCAGCCATTAGTCCCTGCTGATCGGTTAGCAGGTTTTAATACTACACCAAACAGGAATTTGACAATTCGTGACGTACTTCCATCAAGCAATACCTCCAGCAACCTTGTTGAGTTTGTTCGTGAGAATGTTTTCACTAACAGTGCAGGCCCACAAGTATCTGGATCACCAGAAGCGTTTGAAAATGTCACAAAACCAGAATCAGGCATTACGTTCACCCTGGTTAGTGAAGCGGTTCAAACTTTGGCCCATTTCATTCCAGCCTCGAAGCAGGTGATTGAAGATAGTGCTTCTTTGCAGAGTTTTATTAATGGTCGCTTAATGTATGGCCTGAAACTCAAGGAAGAAACCCAGCTATTATTGGGTACGGGTTCAAACGGTGAGCTTAACGGTATCCATACACAGGCAACCGCGTATACGGTACAGTCACCAGAGCTGACAAACCAAATTGATATTATTCGTGAGATGATTAAACAGGCAAATGTTTCAGAGTATCAGCCTGATGCTATCATCCTTAATCCCGCGCAATGGTACAATATTGATGTTAAGAAGGTTGGCACAAGTGATGACCGTTATATTGTCGGTAATCCTCGTGAAATGAGTATGCCGAGATTATGGGGCTTACCCGTAATTGTGACTAACTCACTAACAGCAGGACAAGTAGTAGTAGGTAGTTTTGGACTAGGCGCAGAAATTAAAGATAGAGCTGCGGCCAGTGTTGAATTGTCTTTGGAAGATTCAACTAATTTCCAGAAGAACATGGTTACAATCAGAGCAGAAGAACGTATCGCAGTTTGCGTATACCGCACAGAAGCTTTTATTAAAGCCACAATAGTTTAAGTTATAGCGGCCTCCGGGCCGCTTTTCTTTTGAGGTAACTATGAAAATTAAAATGAAATCAATGGCATTTACTCAAAGTGGTATGTTTGATAAAGGCCAGGTATTAACAGATAAACAGTATTCTAAAGAATTTATGTTACATTTGGTTAATGAAGCTAATGCAGCGGAAATAATCGAATACGACACAAAGATTATGCCAAAGGTTGAGAATAAGATCGTTCAACCATCAGAAACAAAGGTAAAAAAAAGGAAGGGCAAGAAAAAAAAGTATGTATCATAATCGCTAGCGGCCCATCCTTAACACAAGAAGATGTTGACGCTTGCAAAGGCTATTTCACCATAGCAGTTAACGATAATTACAAATTAGCACCTTGGGCGGACATATTATATGGGTGTGACTCTAAATGGTGGAACTGGCACAACGGCGCACCAGAGTTTAAGGGCAGAAAAATTACCCGTGACATAAAAGCAGTTGAAAAGTACGGCATTGAATATATCAGGAGTGAAAACCACAAGGGCTTGTCGCTGGATCCTGATATTATCCATGAAGGTGGTAATTCAGGATTTCAGGCTATCAACATAGCCTATAACATGGGATTTAAGCGTATTATCCTGTTAGGTTACGATATGATGCTGACTGATAAGTCGCATTGGTTCGGAGACCATCCAGACGGATTAGATCGGAAGAGCGTCGTGTAGGGAAAGAGTGTAGATCTCGGTGGTCGCCGTATCATTAAAA
>CAJVYT010000276.1 GCA_913009765.1 uncultured candidate division Zixibacteria bacterium | reverse complement strand
AAATGATCTATACGCCTAAAAAAGCGAGTTGGTTAAACATGGTTGAGATTGACTTCTCGGCCTTATCAAAACAATGTCTGAATCGTCGTATTGGAGACATCTCAACATTAACCAAAGAGGTTTACACCTGGGGAAAAGAACGGACTCGTCGTAAGGTAAAAATTCGTTGGCAGTTTACAAAGACCAAGGCTCGTGAAAAACTTGACAGATTCTATAATACTATTAGAAATTAATGTCATGGTGTAGTAGTACGACCCCAATGTATCTTTTTGATCTGCAACATGTAAACTGATGACGCTAAGACCATTAGGAAAAACCAAAAAAAGTCTCTAATTGCACCAGACAATAGAAATAATATTCCAATACTACAGGCATATATGGCAAAAAGATATACCATTCTTCTCTTTTTCCAAAGCTCATCTCGATAAGCAACAGCCAAAATGTATAGAGGAATATATACTGCAGACCTTCCCAAAGCGTCTCTAACCCCATATTCAATATCTGGAATAGGGATATATCCTGCTGCGTGTGTAAAGAAAAAACCAGTTTGAACAAGCCAATACCACCAGTATAGGTGTGCTATTAATGCAACTAACAAGAGGAATGTAGCTGAGTATCTATCTAACCATATTTTATTCCGAATGGGTTCAGTCGGCGGCTTAATCATATGCAGTCATAGTTGCAATGAAACCACACCCAATACGGTAGATAACATTATTTGTGGAATTTCATCGTTAAACACGGAGTATTTCGAATCAAAAAGAATAGAGATAGTTGGCAATGCAACAAAGTAAACAACATAAGTGATTGGCATCCAAACTCTTGGATCAATTACATTGGATATTGCTTTTAAATTAATTCTTTTTATTGGACGTACTGCTAAATAAAAAGTTGCCGGCTATTTTCTTCTCGTGCGTCCTTACCATTACATCTCTTTTAGATACAGTTGCATAGGACTTACAATAGGCTGAAGCAGCAGCGCCGATGGCAAAAGTAAGAGAGAGACTTCCACCAGCTAGCCCAAAACCATATCCAAATGGACTGCTGACCCAAGGTATCAGTATCCACGCTGTTGCTAACCAAGCATGTTTATTCCCACGAGCCCGTTCAATTCGTTCCATCTTAATTACTTGATATGACAGAGCTGCCATTCCAAAAATATATAACAACCCACCAATAACGCCCCAGTTAAATATCATTGCTATAAAGAATGACTCAATTATTGGCTGCTTTGAATAGGACCTACTGGCAATTTCTGCATCTGCTCCAGGGCCTGCACCGAAAAATTTATCATACTCCATTGAGTCAGCTACATTAATAGTATTATTAGCAAAACCTTGCCTGGCAGAAATATAGCCTTCAGCTAAACTCGTCCCAGATATAGTAGGATGGAAGCTACGAGAAATAAAAAAAGGCTTGATTACTAAGTCGTATTTGCTAATAACAAGTACCAAGCTCAAAACCAGGAGCGACATACTTATGATTTTGATATACCATGCACGTTTCCCTGACATTATAATGGAAAACAGGAATATCGCAACAATAACAGCTAATGTCAAAACTGGTCCCCTGCTAAGAGTACTGAGCAAAAAATAGAAAAAATAAGCACATACTACGAGCAACAAAAGACGGCCAACCAACGACTTTGATGATATAATCCAATTGAAAGTAATCAAAATTAAAAAAACTATTCCATAACCCGTAGCTACAGCATTGGTTCCCCCCCGGAAGCGTCCGGCTGCTCCCAAATTAGCTAAATCCATATTCAAAAGACCAGGATATTCTGAACTATTTAACAGTATACTTACAGATACTGTTATAAGTACAATTAAAGCTCCGGTATACAAAATTGTTAAAATGTTTTTATATATAGTAGATGGATCCTTCACTAAAAGTCCGCCAATGATATTCCACCCTACGTAAATTGATAGGATAAATGATAATACAACCTTAAGCGACTTCATCGGAAAAAGAAATATTGGGAGAAAGGAAAGACAGTAAAAAACCGACAAAGTTATCGGGATTAGAATTGCCTGATTACGACCATAATTCTTGAGAGCAATTCTCAGGGGCACTTTGAAGAATACACATGTCAAGATACCTGCCAATGCTATCATTGGCCAGACAAAACCAAAACCAAGAAAGTCCTTGGTAATGTCCATAAAAGGAGAAAGGACGTTGCCATTCAAAAAGACTGCAATAGTCACAAGAAAAATTCGGACTCTCTGTGTCATCCCACTATAAATCCATATAAAGTGATACAATCACAGACAAGAAGTAAAAGAAGGCTTTGTATAAAATAAACACGGATCCATCGTGTAGGGGTAATAACAGTACCTGATTTCTTTGCCCGAAATAAAGCAAAGGCTACGATTGTATAAGCAGACCAAGCTGCCAGCAATATATTCAGCTTTGCTGGTTCTTCGTTTGACCAGATAAGGGCGATGAAGGTGATGTAACATAGCCCCTCCACAAACCAACCCCTGGTAAAAATTGCGAATACATTCTTATCTTCTGGTTGTAACTTACCGTAGACATTTGTATTTAAGATAGGGTTATTATATTTTATCATCGTTTAAAACTTATTCCAATCAATTCTTCACCTATTCCTAATTTAGCGGCAAGACAGCCGACAGGATAACACACCCAACTAAGCCAGGTTGGAAGCCCAGTTTCGAAGCAGGCTGTTTCTTATTCCACAACTGCATAAGACTCAATGGCAGCCATGATATAGGATTATAGCCATAGATACGAATATCTGTAAAACCTGCTTCTTCCATCAACTGTATTAAAGATTTGCGGGTAAAAAGTTGCAGATGGAACGGTATCCATGAAGAGATTGAATTACCCTTCATAAGCCGCATACTAAGGCTTCTGCCATGGGGGACATAAACTAAAAGTTGGCCCCCGTGTCGCAGTAAGCGGTAACATTCCCTGACCACCTCTCTTGGGTTTGGAACATGCTCCAAAGCATTGTCAATCCGGATGTAATCAAAATGGGCATCTGGCAGACCTGTTTCCTGTAGTTCACCCTGAATGAAATGCCCCTGAGGCAGGATTTTCTGACAAACTCGTATTGCATCTGCACCCACATCCACTCCCCAGACATCGTAGCCATGCTGTACAAATTCAAAGAGTTTAGTCCCGTTTCCGCAACCCAAATCAAGAAGCCGTTTGCTCTTAGGGGATACAGACGCTAAAGGCCAGGAGTGAGGTCGAAAACGAAGCTTTCTCAACAACTCTTTCCATTTAGGTGCAGGTTTTTCAACCTGTTGCTTCAGCATTGCCATATCCACCTGACCGGAATTGGCTGTAATATCGGAATCTAATAAAGAATAAAACTTGACAATCTCTTGCCATGGTGGCTGCTCGCGCAGATAAACCAGAGAACACTTTCGACATTGGACATAAGCCAAAGCAGTCTATATTATCACGACGGTTATGGTCGCAAAAGAGAATATCAAACTTCGAATTACCACATACAGGGCAAGAGGCTATAATCTTCTCTATATTTACCAAAGGGAGAGTATCATTCATAGTCGAACATCTCTTCACTTTAACTTTACTTAATAAAATGGCTCATACAAGCTTAAAAGCATTTCTATCTACAGCGACCTACATGGCTATCGCAGTAAGAATTTATTTCAAAAGTAAAAACTGTCTTATGTGGTATTTGCCAATCTCCCTTTTTGTAATCCTACCACTACCTTCCATGCTATTACTGAACACCATAGGGCATAAACAAACCCTGCAGTTGCCAGCCCCCATACTACCCCAACAGGCCCAATTGTTGAGGCCAGATAAAAAGTGCTAATCCCTGCCACTATTGCAGATACCAGTTTTGGCATAATATAAATCTTGGGATTATTGGCAAGCATACCAAAAGTAGCAAGCACCTGTCCCAAATAAAAAAGTCCCCATGCAGCGGTCAACCATGGCAGCAAGAATGAAAGCTTGGCATATTGAGCATTACTTATTAGGAGCACCAGAGAATGATGAAATAGAAAAAATAATGATATTAGTATAACTGCTCCTAAAACATAAATACCTGTCATTACACCTAAAAGTTTATTGGCCGAAATTATATTATGATGACTGGTAAGATCCCCTACCCTCTGAAATGCTATGGGAGTAAAAAGTGTGCTTAGAAAACCGGAACCAAAAATCAGAGGATACACTGCTAATTGCGACACTACGGCAAAAGCACCAACTACCTCGGCGCCATAAAAGGTCTGAAGTGCCCACCGATCAGAGGACATATAGACCCAACCAAAAATGCCCCAAACAAGAGAGGGCCAGGAAAAGGAAAAAATCTCTTTACTCAAATTTTTAGAAGAAAATGCGGCTTTATCCAGTTCTATGGTGGAAGATGAAGTTTCAGAAACAGTATGACGGTAAAGACGTTCTGCTATCAATAATATCAGAAATGTGGCTAAAAGATATCCAACCATAGCCCAACTTGCATCTGAGGCTATTAATATTACCAGAAACACTGCAATTACAGGACGTAAGAAAGCATTGCCTATGTTAAGAAGAGCAATCTGTTTTCTTTTTCGAGCAGCGGTGAATACAGAAATCCTCAGACCCAGCCACCCTGTAACTGCGCCAACAATAAGAGAAAGTGTCAGCAGAACAACCCAGTTGATTCCCTTCAACAGCAAGAAAGGAGTCGATATAATTGTAAATGATGAAACTATGTAAATGGCATATCGGGCATACCGAGTTGAAACACTATAAAAAATGTCTAAATCACCACGATTCTTGGAAATGGCCCAGAATCTCATTACCCCCTGACCAAGAGAACCAAAAACATTTGTTCCAATAAGAGCCACAATCGTGTTAGCAAGAGCCAAACGACCAAATTCTGAAGGTGTAAGAACATGCGTTAGCAGTTTTATCCCAGCCAATCCTGCTACTGCTGTTCCTGCTTGTCCCACAAATACCCAAGTAGCCTCCGGGGTTAATTTAAAAAGTCTGTTCCAAGGTATATTCATTCAAATGTTGTATAAACGGTAAAAGAAAATCGGATATGAACACTGTTCTTTAGTACCCTTTATGATGGAGTATCAGCATCAGGCTATCAAGCTTACAGACAAGCAGCCCACCAAGCTGGCAAGCTAATATTAACTGCTAATTTGGCAAAAAAAGACATGCTACCGCCGACCCCAGCGCACCTGTTGGGTTTATATTTTAATGAATTCTTTCGGGGGGTTACATAATTGTAGGTATAGTGACATGCCCCCCTCATGTACAGTTAAAAGTATATGATATTTGCGGTGGTGTGGTCAAGAGTTTTTAGCTGGCAGGATAACTGATTTTCTTTTCTTAGACAGGATTAACAGGATGTTTCTGGATAACGGACTATCAGGCTATCAGGCTGGCAGGCAAGATTACAAACCTTCAGGGTATGCTTATCCCATCCAAGAAATTCGATTTTTGTCAGGATAGATATATTAAGGGAGTGATGACTCATCATATCACTGAGAAAATCAATGGTAACCTGAGAACCCTTAGTATGATATATAAGGATATTTGTATCAATCAGACAATCAATTGTGGACATTGCGCTCCCAATTCTCTCTTAATGCCTTTGATTCAGCTTCTACATCTATATTTTTATATATTCCTGATGTTTCTTTGACAATTCTTGTGACCTCTGTTTCTGGAATTGTTTTTTCCTCAGCGTCATAGACAATGTGAACTCTTATCCTTCCGCCAGGCAATTTTTTATCAACATACTTCAACTGTCCATCTTCTATAATGGCTTCAACAATCTTGTGTCCCATAATATTCCTCCTTTCAATATTAAAAATATTATACATCATTACTGCAGATTTTGCGGGAAAACATTACTGTGCGAATTGGCTGGCAGGCGAGCAGGATGACTGATTAACTACGGGGCTTTTTCTTTAGACAGGATGTTTCAGGATAACGGATTAATAAGCTGGCAAGCGGGCAAGCTAACAAGCTATCAAGCTGGCAGGATAACTGATTAACTGCCGGGTCCTTATCCTTCTTTTATCCTGTTAATCCTGTCTGAATGGTATTTCCTGTTCAAGTTTCAATGTTCAAAAAAGTTTACCAGAAGGGCTAAGCGCTTACTTTTTAAAGAGCAGGCTGGCAGGCTAACGGACT
>CAJVYT010000275.1 GCA_913009765.1 uncultured candidate division Zixibacteria bacterium | reverse complement strand
TCATACTGTGTGTGTCACTGACAGCACCATTCTCCATCTATCTGTCGCTCGTTCTATATACTAACTGTTCTCTTTGTTTTTTCTTTTTTTTTGTATTTTTTTTATTTTTTTCATTTTTTTTTCTTTTTGTTTGTTTTTTTTTTTAATGATACGGCGACCACCGAGATCTACACTCTTTCCCTACACGACGCTCTTCCGATCTATCATCATGTTTGCTTTACAATACTTTGATGCAATGTAAGTTGATTTTCGATAAAGTCAACAGGAATCGTCGCAAGCGATTCACTTGTGAAACAACAGCTTACAGAGGAATGTTGTATTTTTTTTGTTTCCAAATGTTTAAACTTTACAAACAGTTTGAAAGTCTGTTTTTTTTAGTATACGATAAGGGATTGCCTATGGATAAATTGGTAAAGATAACTCTTTTTTTGACAGCCCTATCATCTTCAGTTTTTTCCTCCCCGAATGAACTCATCTACAAAAAAGTTATATCAAGCGGGGAAAATATAGTGTATGTTGAACCGATTTTAGATATCAATAATGAGTTGAGCGGGTTTGTATATACGGACTCTGCTGAGAATAAACTTGTTATTGATAAATTTGAGTCAGAGTCTTCTATAATAATTGATGTTCCCGAAAGTCCTCTGTTTACAATAGTCAGACATTCAGAATTAAGAGATACGCTGTATATTTATACGTTGACTATGAAACTTCTTGGCAAACCACAGATTACTCTCACTACCTATTATAATAAGACATATTCTCAACAAACAATTACAGCATACGCAAGCGATATAATATCTTATTCAATGTATGTCACATACTCTTACGAAGAATTCAATTTAAAGTTTTATCCAAATAATAGAAACCCTCAGCAAGTACTTATTAATTTTAGTTATCGAATTAATGATTATATTTTCTCTATTGGATCGACATCTTACAATGTATCCACTTCACTTGCATATAATTTAGACCTTTCAGAACTTATGGTTAGTTCTCCTCAAACAAATTTATATCCTTCGTATTTATTTTCATCGGAGTCAAAAAATTATGTATATTTAGATAAATATTATGATTCTTACGATTACTCGAATCCATCTGACCCCGATAATTATGGTTTGACATCTTACCAAAAGTTAGAGATATTTGACAACTTTGAAAACTTAAATTCTCAGTTGATGACTTCGTATGACAGTATTTATTCTATCCATGTCGACAATTTTGCACCGAGTTCTCCTACCGATGAGTTGATTATTCATGCCAACTCTGCCGATTTGCTTGAATACTATGACATAGATAATCATATCGCCTGTTATTCATTTGCCAACGGCACCCCAACAGAACTATGGTATAACAATAATATAACAGGCATAGATTTTTCTTTTGTATATCACAACAAAGATTTGCTCGTAGGAGTTAGAGACTTGCAAGAGATTGTTATGCTCAATTATCTTAATGGACAAATATCGGATTCGTCACTTTTAGACAGTAAACTCTCTCACATACAATTTTTTGAATCAGGTTTAGAACAACCGTTATTAAATCTTGTAGGAATGAGTGGTGATACGGTAAAAACATATAGGTTTGATATAGCAACAAATATAACCGAGCCGTCATTACAAGAAGAACTCCCTCAAACATTTTCACTTTTTCAAAATCATCCAAACCCTTTTAACGGCGAGACTCGATTAGAATTTACAACCACGGAAAACCAGTATTTAAAATTGTCTGTTTTTAATATTTTAGGACAGGAAATTAAAATTCTGGCAGCATCAAGATTTGCTTCCGGGACATATTCGTTTTATTGGAATGGCTATGACGATCATGGTGTATCACAATCAACCGGAATTTATTTTGCCCGTTTAGAATCAGAGACTTCATCGCAAATGATTAAGCTTATTTATTTAAAATAAGAGAATCATCAATATTTCTATCTTTAAAAAAAACTCCACCATGAAAAAATTCTATTCCTTTTACAGGTGCATTCAAAGCTGAAGCTTTAGTACAATTAGCAGGAATACCTTGTGTTGTGGGAAATTTATTTAATTGAAATTGAGGTTGATTTTTATAGTATTGAAAAACTTTATCTGAAACAAACAAGTCATTGCCGGACATTCCGGATATTGTGTTATCGGAACAGTCTTCCCATAAGAAAAACAGTGGAATAATAGAATCCACAGGTTGTGTAAATTTGTTTCGACTGATACAAATTTTTGCAAGTGAGATTTTGTCTACTGATGAAAACCATTTTGGAGAGATCGAATCAGGGATAATTTCAGCAAGCCCGATAATTTGCCAAACCTGCAAAAAGTTCTCAGCAGAAAAATCTGAGACTGTTTGTCTGGCGTTAAAAAATTCCCATCTGCAGTCATTGTAAAAATCACCTGCTATAACATTATCTATATTAAAGAATTGTGTTTGAACTGCAATTTTTAAAGCATAGCCCTTTAATTCGACTGCAGGAGCATTGATTTTAATAAGCAAAGTATCAAAATCAAAATCTCGAAATAATTCTTTCTGGTCAATAGAAACTCGATATTTCTGTTTTTTTACATTTAGAGAATCTTGGGCATTCACAAATTGAAATGTATTTACAGAAAGTAATATGAAGAATATATATATTATTATTTTCATACATAAAAAATAACCCGCCTGAACGGGTTATCAATTTATTTTTTTACTTTAAATTTATATGGTCCGTCCCATTTTGGTGCTGTTACAGGCTCAGCAAACATCCATTCAGATGATGGTTCTATAAATGAGGAATCGATAACAAGTGTGCCTTCAGTATCAATTATTAAATCAAATGATAATTTTTTTTCAGATTTATGCGGAGTATATACTTTATTAATACACAATCCTCCAAATCCTACATAATCAGGAAGGATTCCGTTCCAATCGGTCGGAATAACATAAATACCGCCTAAATCCCAAATAGATTTATCTTGCCATCCATTGTACCCTTTGATATCTCCATTACTATTTAATGATTTTGTAGAATCAGATGGATGTGTAATTTTCTTAATATTATCAGAAAAAACTTTGAACCCAAGAGTCATACCCTTAAAATTCCCCTCATTTTCAACATACACATCAACAGATACTTTTTTGCCGACAGCAATAGTGCTGTCATTAACAGCACCCTCACCGGATAATTTCAGAGAGACTGATGTTGCTGAAAAAACTATTGGACATAAATACAAACTAAGTAATAATATACTGATTTTTTTCATTCTATTTCCTACTGGTTTTAAAAGATTATTCTCTATACAGGATTATAACATAGCCTATAATCCTTGATATGTCAATTGCTCTTTTGGGGGGATAGATATATAATAATTTTGAGGTGTAGATGCCGTATAATTAAAAAAACAACTTTTCTTCTCACAGCAAGCTGTGACAATACCCTTGTTATGCTTAACAGAAAATAACTGCGGGAAAATAATAACTTTATTTTTGTTTTATCATTGACAGATAACTTTAAGATTGTATTTTATTTCACGAACTTAATCCATAAACCTTTTTGATTCATTAAGGATTTATAATATGTCAACAATTTCTCCCCCAGGTTTTACACAAGCAACTGTCGGAAAAAAGGTTCTCATGGCAATTACCGGTGTCTCTGTTATCGGATTTCTTGTCATCCATCTTCTCGGAAACCTTCAGATTTTTATCGGACAGGCACAATTAAACAAATACGCCGAGACTCTCCAAAGTTTAGGTACCCTCAAATGGGCATTTAGGTCAGTTATTGCTCTTTTCTTTGCTGTCCATATATGGGAAGGTTTAGTGCTTTGGCTTGCAAACAGAAAAGCCCGCCCGGTGTCTTATACAAAAGAGACTACTCTTGAAGCATCGATTGCGTCCAGAACTATGATTTACACAGGTATTATAATTTTATTGTTTGTAGCATATCATCTTTTACATTTTACACTTTTGAGCATCTACCCTGAATATCAACATATTCCGTTAATAGACGGTCATTTCGATGTGTATTCAATGGTAATTTTAGGTTTTAGTAAGCCGATAATTTCCGCAATCTACATTGCGGCGATTGCCTTTATGGCATTCCATCTTTCTCATGCCTCATCATCGTTTTTCCAAACTCTTGGTCTGACGAATCCTAAAATTTTAAAATTTCTTAAAGTAGCCAGTAATCTTTTTTCAATTATTATTTTTATTGGCTACGCTTCAATTCCGTTAGCAGTTTTAATGAATATTATAACCCTAACAGGAGGAGGTCACTAATGACACTTGATGCAAAAATCCCTACCGGTCCTCTTACCGAAAAATGGAACAAATATAAATTTGACATGAAGTTAGTCAATCCTTCAAATAAAAGAAAATATAAAGCAATCGTAGTCGGTTCCGGTTTAGCAGGTGGAGCGGCGGCGGCAACATTGGCTGAACTGGGCTATCAGGTTTCCTGTTTCTGTTATCAGGATTCTCCTCGCAGAGCTCACTCTATTGCTGCTCAGGGCGGAATTAACGCTTCCAAAAATTATCAAAATGACGGTGACTCTGTTTTTCGTCTCTTTTATGATACAATCAAAGGTGGAGATTTTAGATCCCGCGAAGCAAACACCTATCGTTTAGCTGAAGTATCAGCAAATATCATTGACCAATGTGTCGCTCAGGGCGTTCCTTTTGCCCGTGAGTATGGCGGACTGCTTGCCAACCGTTCTTTCGGTGGTGCCCAGGTTTCCCGAACATTTTATGCACGTGGACAAACCGGTCAGCAGTTACTTCTTGGTGCCTATTCTGCCTTAACAAGACAGATTGGTTTAGGTACCGTTAAAATGTTTCCTCGTATGGAAATGCTTGATTTGGTTGTTGTTGATGGTCGTGCCAGAGGTATCGTTGTTCGTAATATGATAACCGGTGAGATTTCATCTCATTCTGCCGATGCTGTTTTATTAGCAACAGGTGGGTATGGTAATGTCTTTTATCTCTCAACAAATGCAAAAGGCTGTAATGTTACTGCCGCATATCGTGCATATAAAAAAGGTGCTTTCTTTGCCAACCCTTGTTATACACAAATTCACCCGACATGTATTCCTCATGCCGGTGATTATCAATCAAAATTAACTTTGATGTCGGAATCTCTCCGTAATGACGGACGGATTTGGGTACCAAAGAAAAAAGGCGATGATCGTCCTGCTAATCAAATCCCTGAAGATGAACGAGATTATTATTTAGAACGTAAATATCCAAGTTTTGGAAATCTTGCTCCACGTGATATTTCATCCCGATCCGCAAAAGAAGCGTGTGACGAAGGACGTGGCGTAGGTGAAACAAAATATGGTGTGTATTTAGATTTTGCTGATGCGATAAAACGCTTAGGCAAAGATACTATCGCCGAACGGTATGGTAATCTCTTTGATATGTATAACCGTATCACCGATGAAGATCCCTATACCGTTCCAATGCGCATCTACCCTGCCTCTCATTATGCTATGGGTGGTTTATGGGTTGATTATAATTTGGAATCAACGGTGAAAGGACTCTTTGTCTTGGGTGAAGCTAATTTCTCCGACCATGGTGCCAACCGCTTAGGTGCTTCGGCACTTATGCAAGGTTTAGCTGACGGATATTTTGTTATTCCGTATACTCTCGGTGATTTTTATGGACGTTCAGGTATTTCAGATATTACCACAGAACACCCTGAATTTAAAAAAGCGGAAGCTGTGGTTACTGAACGAATGAATAAATTCCTTTCTATCGGCGGTAAACGTACACCGGATTCTTTCCATAGAGAGCTTGGAAAAGTGATGTGGGAAAACTGTGGTATGACTCGCAACGAAGCCGGTTTGAAAAAAGCTATCGAAATTATTCCGGGGATTCGGGAAGAATTTTGGTCTAATCTCAAGATACTCGGAGTTGATAAAGAAATAAACCAAACTCTTGAATCTGCCGGTCGGGTTGCCGATTTTCTTGAGTTTGCCGAGATGATGTGTTACGATGCATTAGACCGTGACGAGTCATGCGGAGCTCATTTCAGGACAGAACATCAAACACCTGACGGCGAAGCAGTGCGAAATGATGCTGACTAGATCGGAAGAGCGTCGTGTAGGGAAAGAGTGTAGATCTCGGTGGTCGCCGTATCATTAAAAAAAAAAAGAAAAAAGAACAGGAAAAG
>CAJVYT010000274.1 GCA_913009765.1 uncultured candidate division Zixibacteria bacterium | reverse complement strand
GGTAAAACAGCTATTGCCATTGATACAATCATCAACCAAAAGAATACAGATGTTATCTGCGTTTATGTTGCTATCGGGCAGAAATCATCAACAGTATCGCAAGTTGTAGAATTTTTGCGTAATGCCGGTGCGATGGAATATACTATAGTAGTTGTCGCATCAGCTGCCGACCCGGCTCCGCTGCAGTATATCGCTCCGTATGCAGGTTGTGCTATGGCTGAAGAATTTATGTTTGAAGGCAAACATGTTCTGTGTGTTTATGACGATTTAACAAAACAAGCAGCTGCTTATCGTCAGCTGTCACTTTTGCTTCGTCGTCCTCCGGGTCGTGAAGCATACCCGGGTGATGTGTTCTATTGTCACTCAAGACTTTTAGAAAGAGCATCAAAACTTTCTGATAAACTCGGCGGCGGTTCTATTACTGCTCTTCCGATTATTGAAACACAGGCAGGAGATGTATCTGCATATATCCCTACGAATGTAATTTCTATTACTGACGGTCAGATATTTTTGGAATCGGAACTTTTCTTTGCCGGTGTTCGTCCTGCTATTAACGTAGGTGTGTCGGTATCTCGTGTAGGTGGTAACGCTCAGACAAAAATGATGAAAAAAATCGCCGGTTCACTAAAACTTGATTTAGCACAGTACCGTGAACTTGCTGCTTTTACACAGTTTGGTTCTGACTTAGATGAAGGCACGCAGAAACAGTTAAACCGTGGTGAAAAAATGGTTGAACTGTTAAAACAAGGACAATATGTCCCGATGCCTATTGCTGAACAGGTCATAGAAATCTGGTCTGCTACTCAGGGGTATATGGATGATGTTCCTACACGTGAAATTCAAAAATTCTCAAAAGAATTTATTGCTTTCTGTGACAAGAATTTCCCGGACATCAAACATAACTTAGAAAAAGAATTGCAAATTTCTGATTCTACAAAAGCAGAGCTTGAAAAAGCAATTGCTGCTTTTAAAGAACAGTTTAAAACAGAATAAATTAGACAGCGTTTGCAATTGTGAACGCTTTTGAAAGATAAAATATATTATGGCTACTTTACGAGAAGTCAAAAGAAGAATTAAATCGGTTCATTCAACCAAGCGTATTACCAAAGCGATGGAGATGGTGGCAGCATCAAAACTTCGTCGAGCTCAGCAAAGGGTTGAAGAAGCCAGACCATATTCTGAAAAACTTGATTTGATGCTTTCTCATTTGGCGACTGCATCTTCTGACGATATTTCTCATCCGTATTTTGATGAGCGTCCGGTCAAAAAGAAAACTTTGGTTGTCATTACCTCCGATAGAGGACTCTGCGGTTCTTACAATGCAAACGTTTTGCGTAGGGCATCTGAATGGCTTGAAGCAAATGCTGCGTACGAGCTTGAGATTGTCACTGTCGGGAAAAAATGTAATGACCATTTTAAAGTTCGTAATAGGACAATTGTTGGGAATTTCAGCGATTGGAGCGGGGTTATCGACTATAACAAAGTGCATGATATGGTGAGTTTTTTGACCAAGCGTTTTGTAAATGGTGAGACTGATGAAATCGAAATTATTTATACTCAGTTTATTTCTACGGTGAAGTATAAAATAGTTTCTCCTCGTTATTTGCCAATAGCAAAACCTGAAGTGAATGAAGAAGCCGGTTTTAATATGGACTATATTTTCGAGCCGGACCCTGAATCTATTTATGATTCAATTTTACCTAACTATGCTACATCTAAAATGATTATGGCTGTTGCCGAAGCTATTGCTTCTGAACATGGCAGTAGGATGATGGCAATGGGGAATGCAACCACAAACGCTGAAGAAATGGTTGATGCGTTAACACTTGAATATAACAAAGCACGTCAGGCACAGATTACAAAAGAATTACTTGAAGTTGTCGCAGGAGCGGAGGCTTTGAACACATAATGAAATTTTGCAGGTCAGAAGCCCTGTGCTTCTGACTTTTATAGAACATATATAGTATGGCTAAATAAGTCGCTCTTTTTATAAGAGTGCATTAAAATTGAAAAAAAAGATTTTATATAAACTGGAGATTGTTTAATGGCACAAAATATCGGAAAAGTCGTCCAAGTAATTGGTCCGACAGTCGATTGTGAATTTAAAGCTGATTCACTGCCCAACATTTTAAACGCTATTAAAATTTTTAATTCGGAAACGAAAAAAGAATTAGTTATTGAAGTTGCAATGCATATCGGAGATAATGTTGTCCGTTGTGTTGCTATGGCATCGACCGATGGGCTTGTTCGCGGGATGGAAGCAGTTGATACCGGTGCCCCTATATCGGTTCCTGTTGGTAAAAGTTCTCTCGGACGTATTTTTAACCTTCTTGGTGATACTATTGACGGAAAAGAATCTGTTCCTTCTGACAACAAACGTCTTCCAATTCACCGCATGGCTCCGTCATTTGATGAACAGTCAACTGTATCGGAAATGTTTGAAACAGGTATTAAAGTTATCGACTTGTTAGAACCATATTCTAAAGGCGGTAAGGTTGGACTCTTTGGTGGTGCCGGTGTAGGTAAAACTGTTATCATTCAGGAACTCATTCACAATATTGCAACCCAGCATGGTGGTTATTCTGTTTTCTGTGGTGTTGGTGAACGTACTCGTGAAGGTAACGATTTATATCTTGAAATGACAGAATCCGGCGTTATTGAAAAAACCGCTATGGTGTTCGGTCAGATGAACGAACCGCCCGGTGCTCGTTTGCGTGTGGCTCTTTCAGGGTTAACAATGGCTGAGTATTTCCGTGATGAAGAAAATCAGGATGTTTTGTTATTCGTTGATAATATTTTCCGTTTTGTGCAAGCCGGGTCCGAAGTGTCGGCACTTTTAGGGCGTATGCCATCTGCGGTGGGGTACCAACCTACGCTTGGTACTGAAATGGGTGCTTTGCAGGAACGTATTACTTCTACAAAATCAGGTTCGATTACATCGGTTCAGGCTATTTATGTTCCTGCTGATGATTTAACTGACCCTGCTCCGGCGACTACCTTCTCACATCTTGATGCTACTACGGTGTTGTCTCGTCAGATTGCCGAGCTTGGTATTTATCCTGCGGTTGACCCGCTTGACTCTACATCGAGAATTCTTGATCCAAAAATTGTTGGCGAAGATCACTACCGTGTTGCTCGTGAAATTCAAATTATCTTACAGAAGTATAAAGACCTGCAGGATATTATTGCAATTCTTGGTATGGATGAACTTGCCGATGAAGATAAAACTCTTGTGTTGCGGGCTCGTAAAATTCAAAGATTCCTTTCGCAACCATTTTTTGTTGCTGAAGTATTCACCGGTAAAGCAGGTAAATATGTGAAGATTGAAGATACGGTAAAAGGTTTCGATGAACTTATTTCCGGTAATCTTGATCATATTCCTGAAAATTTCTTCTATATGGTCGGTGGACTTGACGAAGTATTAGAAAACTATGAAAAATCAAAGAAGTAGTGATATATGTTTCGTCTCTCAATAGTAACACCTGAAAAAATCTTTTACGATGATGATATAGTTTCGTTAGTTGTCCCCGGTACAGAGGGGTATTTAGGAGTTTTGTCAAACCATGCTCCTTTGATTACCGCTTTAAAAATCGGACGTATTGAATTTCGTGACACAAATGAAAAAGTATCAGTTCTTTCTGTGACAAACGGATTTCTCGAAGTTTCAGCAAACACAGCATCTTTGTTGTGCGATGCCGCTGAATATGCAAAAGATATCGATGTTGCCCGTGCGGAATCAGCACTTGAAAAAGCTCAAGCTAAAATTGCTGATTACAATAACGGACAAAAAGATATTGATATCAAAGAAGAGAAACTGGCTGTTGAAAGAGCCAAAAACCGTATCAAGATTTACAAAGAAAACAATTAGTGACAAATGTCACTTTTTAAAATTGATTGTAGGGTTCGGGCATGCCCGAACCTTTTTATTGTCACACTGAGCTTGTCGACGTGTGTTCAAATAAATCATTATTTAGTAGGTCAGGTCTCTTAAGAGACCTGACTTTTTTTTAAACATGTTCGAGATTAAAATCGTAGGTCGGGTTCGCGAAGCCACCGATAGGTGGTAATAGAACCCGACAAAAACTGACACCACCTGTCAGTCATACCACATATATTGGTACCATGAAATCATTACGAAGATACCGATTCAAAAATAGGTTATATTTTATGACATCTGTAACCTACAATAGAAATCCTCTTTTATTAGAAAATATTTCTTTATTTTGGGAGAGTTGGAAAATAATTAAACCAATTGCATGGGTAATATTACCTGACCATTTTCATATCATTATTAATTCAGAACAACAAGATATTTCAAAAATTATACATAGTTTTAAAAGAACTTATACATGCAATTATAATTATGCAGTTAAAAGTGGAAGGGTATGGCAAAACAGGTATTGGGATCATATTATAAGAGACCAAAATGATTTCAATAAACATTTAGATTATATTCATTACAACCCGGTAAAACATAAATTGACGAATGCCCCTTTTGTTTATGAACATTCTTCGTTATTGACATATTATGAAAAAGGATATTATCAGAGAGATTGGGGTAATGATATTAAATTTGAGGATTGTTGTTTTGGAGAATGAATTCTGTCGGGTTCGATAACCGCCTGTCGGTAGTATTGTGAACCCGACAAGGCTGATTTTAAATCCCAGATTTTTAACAGTTTTTTTGTGCTTATATTCCATAAATACGTATGAATATTAAGAGCAATATATGCAAAAATGTAACCAGATAGAGAAATTGTCAAAAATTAGCTAAATGCCATTGTAAGCCAATGTAGTACAATAGATTATATAATCTCTTTCCTCTTGACAATTTGCCTTTTTTTACCTATTATTTGAGGCTATGATATTAGACCTGCGAGAATTCGATTCTTTTCCGGCAGAAACCGTTTTAACCGGTGACTCAAGTAGTTTAAATCTTGATTATCAAGGCTTAAATGAGCTGAAATCGCTGCGTGTTGATTTACATATTCAGGAATCCGGCGAAGAATATTTCTGCCAGGGAACAGTGCAGGCAAAAGTGAATGTTGAATGTTCACGTTGTTTAAATGGTTTCGATAGAGAGATAAAAAACTCAATCGATTTTATCGCTTGTGCCGAAACACTACATGCAGATGTTGATGAAAAAGATGTCTTAGACACAGAAGATTATGCGTATTTTAAAGATGGAGCTTTACAAGCTGATATTTCTGATATTTTAAGACAGTCGATTATTTTATCTCTGTCGTTAAAACCGCTTTGTACTGAAGATTGTAAAGGTCTTTGTCCGCAATGCGGAATAAATTTGAATGAAACTACATGCACTTGTGTAAAAGAAATAATAGATCCACGCTGGGAAGCTTTGAAAAAGATTTCCAAGCAAACAACTGAAAATAAGGAACACTCCTAATGCCTCTTCCTAAACGAAGACATTCTAAAACTCGTGGGCGTAAACGCCGTACGAATTGGACAATGACATTACCAAACGTATCAGAATGTCAGCATTGTCACAATCCAAAATTACCTCATCATATTTGTACCCATTGTGGATATTACAATGGTCGTCAGATTATTGATGTTAAAGAAGTATAACATTTCAACAACAATGAAGGATAAAAAATAATCCTTACATGACAACTGAAACTGTACATACTATCGTCCTTGACGTAATGGGGGCTGACTCCGGGAAAGCTGAAATTATCCAAGGTGGACTTGATGCCGCCAGACAAATTGGCAAAAAAATTCGAGTTGCATTCGTCGGTAGACAGGACGATATAAACAAAATTTTACAAGAAGAAGATAATCTTCCGGCTAATGTTGAAGTGCGTCACGCTGATGATGAAGTACCTATGACTATCTCGGCTACCGATGGTGTCCGTATGCGAAAAAGCTCTATCTCTGTCGGTTTAAAAATGGTCAAAGAAAAAGAAGCGGTTGCATTTATTTCTCCGGGTAACACCGGTGCTGTCATGGCTACATCACTTATTACTCTCGGTCGTATTGAAGGTGTCAGTCGTCCTGCTATAACCACAGCTTTCCCGACATCCACTGAAACCCCAACTATCGTTTTAGATGTAGGGGCAAATGTTGACTGCAAACCACACCATCTCTCGCAGTTTGCTGTGATGGGCTCTGTGTATGCTTCGG
>CAJVYT010000273.1 GCA_913009765.1 uncultured candidate division Zixibacteria bacterium | reverse complement strand
CTCCCGACCAGTCTTGCGGAAGTGAGAGCATTTTTTGCAGCCAAATCATCACCTGCTCTTCAAGTTCTGCTGCTGCCGGTGATGTTTGCCAAATCATACATTGAGCAGCTAAAGTTGATGTAAGCATTTCGCCTAAAATTGACGGCGGTGATGTGTTGGCAGGGAAATATGCAAAAAACGAAGGATGCTGCCAGTGAGTTATACCGGGCATAATAATATTTTGAAAATCTTCAAAAATAGTTTTGAAATCTTCCGACTTCTGTGGAGCTGTATCAGAAAACTTGTTAAATATCTCTTTTGGAGTGACTTGAGATTTGACCGGATATTGCTCGACATTTTCTAAATAGTCTGCCATCCAGTCAACTAACTCATGAGCATAATTGCGAAATTCTTTTGTATCCATTTAAACAATTTATATGAAACTATCTAAACGGTCAAGAACAGATGAATGATTTTGCTGATTTTGTTAGTCTACCCTAAACAAATAGGCACTAAAAACAGGTATTATTAATAAGAGACCTTTAAAATGCATTAATTTGTAAACAAATCTTGCCCGAATAGCATTCTTTCAATATATTTGTGTATATTTATGGGTATTAAAGATGATTATTGTTTATTATTGCCTTTGAAAGTAATTGCAAGATATGGAGTTTTGGGGTAATGCCCACGATTAAAACGACTAAAGATATAATTTGTATTCATTGCGGGGAAAAATGCCCTAACGGCTCAATCTCAATTGAGAATAAATATTTCTGCTGTAACGGATGTAAATTCGTGTATAAACTTTTACATGAAAATAATCTCGGGTCTTATTATAAGATTGAAGATAAACCGGGTATCAAAGTTTCTGACAAACTCTACGACAATCATTTTGCATATTTGGATAATGAAAAAATTTCAGGAAAATTACTCGACTTCTCAAACAAAGAGATAAGCATAGTAACTCTCATAATCCCGCAAATTCATTGTTCTTCATGTATTTGGCTGCTTGAAAATTTACAAAAACTGCATAGTGCTGTTATATCCTCACGGGTTCAGTTTCTAAAAAAAGAACTCTCGATAACTTTTAAGCATAATAAAACTTCGTTGAGAAGTTTAATTGAACTGCTTGCATCTATCGGCTATGAACCACAAATATCACTTGATGATTATAATATAGAGACTAAACGTAAAAAAGGATCATCACTTATAGTTCGAGTTGCAGTGGCAGGGTTCTGTTTTGCTAATATTATGTTATTCAGTTTCCCCGAATATTTGTCATCTGATGGTTTTCTTTCTGAGAATTTTGCTAAATTTTTTGGGTATTTAAATCTGTTATTATCTATTCCGGTCTTTCTATTCTCCGCATCAATCTATTTTAAATCAGCATATTTTGGTTTGAAGCAGAAAATCATAAATATGGATGTACCTATTTCCCTTGGTATACTCATTTTATTTGTTCGCTCGGTCTATGAAATAATTTCATCAAGCGGTCCCGGATATTTTGATTCTTTTACCGGATTAGTTTTTTTTCTGCTTATTGGTAAACTCTTTCAACAGAAAACTTATGAATCACTGTCGTTTGATTCTGACTATAAATCGTATTTTCCTATCTCGATTATTAAACTGACAAATCAATCGGAAGAAATAGTCCCTGTTACCGATTTAAAACAAGGTGATACAATATTAGTCCGCAACAACGAGCTTATCCCCGCCGATTCAAGGCTTTTGAGCAGTCATGCATCTATTGATTATAGTTTTGTAACCGGAGAGTCTGCTCCGATAGAAAAAGCAACAGATGATAAAATTTATGCCGGAGGAAAACAATTAGGCGGTATTATTCAATTGGAAGTTTTAAAGAATGTCTCTCAAAGTTATATTACAAAATTATGGAATGATGCCAATTTTTCCGCTCCGAGTACAAAATCACTTTCTAATATAGCCAATCGATTCAGTAAATATTTCACTATTTCTGTCGTTTCAATTGCTTTTGCTGCTGCCTTTGTATGGATGCTTCTTGACCCATCTCAAGCAATATTTGTCGGCATATCAGTTTTAATAATTGCTTGCCCTTGTGCTTTAGCTCTTTCTACTCCGATTACCCTTGGTTCGGTGCAGAGAATTTTGGGGCGGAATAAGCTCTTTTTCAAAGAAAGTGATACTATCGAAAAATTAGCAAATATAACGCACATACTATTTGATAAAACAGGCACTCTCACAAAGTCGAAATCATCATC
The DNA here is from genome assembly GCA_913009765.1 of uncultured candidate division Zixibacteria bacterium. Next base: position 3,935 of record CAJVYT010000273.1, on the reverse strand, counting down.
TATCAAATATTACGGCAAAGAACTTTCCGATGACAACATGTCATATATCCGCTCGCTGGTACATCAATCGACTCACCCGTTAAGTGTAAAACTCTATGAACATTTACCTACTAACATAACATACAATATTGAGAAATTCCAAGAACTGCCAAACAAAGGAATATCAGGGTTTATACATAATATTGAAGTGAAAGTTGGTTCTGCTTCATTTTGTGGAAATACTTCTGAAACAGATAAAAAAGATATTTTGGAATCACGAGTTCATGTCTCAATCGACAGTTTATATTTTGGATATTTTAAAATTTCAGCAGAATATCGTGATGGGCTAATACAACTCGCATCGCAACTCAGTACAAAATATAAAATCAGTATTTTATCCGGTGACAACCAAAGTGAGTTAGCTACATTAAAAAATATGTTCCCGAAAGCGGAATCATTTCATTTCCAAATGTCGCCTATGGACAAACTTCTTCATGTCAAAGAACTGCAAAAAAACGGTGATAAAGTCCTCATGTTCGGCGATGGATTAAATGATGCCGGTGCATTAAAACAAGCTGATATCGGCATTGCCGTTACTGAAAACATGAGTTCATTTTCTCCTGCCTCTGACGGTATTATAGCAGGTGAAAAACTTGCTTATACTTATACATATATGAGATTTTCAAACATAGCAATCTCAATAATTTTAGTTAGTTTTGGTATTTCAATTCTGTATAATATATTTGGTTTAGGATTTGCTGTCATGGGTTTATTATCTCCACTTTTGGCGGCAGTGCTTATGCCGATAAGTTCTCTCACCGTGGTAGGCTTTGCAGTTATTTCAACCAAAATTGCAGCACGAAGATTAGGGATTTAAAAAAGTATGTCTGTTCTCTTTATCCTTATAGGTTTTTCATTATTACTCTCACTTTCTTTTTTGATAGCATTTTTATGGGCAAGCAAAAAAGGGCAGTTTGATGATACCTATACTCCGTCAGTTCGCATACTTTTTGATGATATAAAAGATGAAAAAAAAGAAAATAATAATGATAGGATGGAGAATTTTTAATGGATCTTGAAACGTTTCATTATGACAACAAAATAGTACGAAACTTTGCCTGGGCGACAACAATTTGGGGTATTGTCGGAATGCTGGTCGGCTTAATAATAGCTACTCAGCTGTTTTATCCTAAATTAAATTTGGGGATACCTTACACTACATTTAGCAGATTACGCCCGCTTCATACAAATGCAGTTATTTTTGCTTTTGTTGGTAATGGTATTTTTATGGGTGTTTATTATTCTCTACAGAGACTCTGTAAAGCAAGAATGTTTTCTGATATCTTGAGTAAAATACATTTTTGGGGATGGCAGCTTATAATTGTATCGGCAGCTGTTACTTTTCCGCTTGGAATTACTACCGGTAAAGAATATGCTGAACTTGAATGGCCTATTGATATAGCAATTGCTGTTGTCTGGATTATTTTTGGTATCCAATTATTTGGTACAATTATCAAACGACGTGAACGACACATGTATGTTTCTATTTGGTTTTATATCGCTACTTTTGTTGCCATTACACTTTTACATGTTGTAAACTCAATAGAACTTCCGGTATCATTTTTAAAAAGTTATCCGGTCTACGCAGGAGTGCAGGATGCTTTAGTGCAGTGGTGGTATGGTCATAATGCGGTAGCGTTTTTCTTAACAACACCTTATCTCGGCTTGATGTATTACTATCTTCCAAAAGCAGCTAATCGACCGATATTCTCCTATCGTCTTTCAATTATTCACTTTTGGTCTTTGATTTTTATATATATTTGGGCTGGTCCTCATCATTTACTTTACTCAGCTCTACCTGACTGGGCTCAATCGGTCGGAACAGTATTCTCTCTCATGTTATTAGCTCCCTCATGGGGCGGTATGCTCAACGGCTTGCTTACTCTCCGTGGTGCTTGGGATAAAGTTCGTGATGATGTGGTGCTGAAATTTATGGTTGTTGCAGTGACAGCATACGGTATGGCAACTTTTGAGGGTCCTATGCTCTCAATAAAAAGTATTAATGCTCTCTCGCATTTCACTGACTGGACTATTGCTCATGTACATGTAGGGGCATTAGGTTGGAACGGATTTTTGACTTTTTCGGTTCTGTATTGGTTGATTCCAAAGATTTATAATACCGAATTGTATTCCAAACGTCTTGCCAATGCTCATTTTTGGCTTGGATTTATTGGTATCTTAGTCTGGGTTATCCCTATGTATTTTGCCGGTATTACTCAGAGTTTGATGTGGAAAGAATTCTCACCTGACGGATTTTTAGCGTACCCGAACTTCTTACAAACAGTGATACAAATTGTACCCATGTATATCATACGTGCAGTCGGCGGACTTTTATTCTTTACCGGTGTTTGTATGATGTTTTACAACTTAGTAAGAACTATGCTTGCCGGTACATTAATAGCAGAAGAAAAAGCAGAAGCACCGGCACTTCCAAAAATATATACAGATCCGAAAGAAACCACTCACCGTTGGCTCGAGAGAAAACCTGTTCAATTTATATTTTTCACATTCATTGCTGTCTTGATTGGCGGTGCTGTTGAGATGATACCAACTTTTATGATTAAATCAAATATTCCTACAATTGAATCTGTCAAACCGTACACTCCATTAGAACTTGAAGGACGAGATATTTATGTCGCAGAAGGTTGTTACAACTGTCACTCACAAATGATTCGTCCATTCCGTTCTGAAACTGAACGATATGGCGAATATTCAAAAGCAGGCGAATTCGTTTATGACCATCCGTTCCAATGGGGCTCAAAACGTACAGGTCCGGATCTTGCTCGTATTGGCGGTAAATATCCCGATGCGTGGCATTTTGACCATATGATTTCACCTGAAAAAATGTCACCGGGGTCTATTATGCCGCCGTATCCGTGGCTTGCTGAAGATACTTACGACATAAATGATATGCCCGCAAAAATCAGAGCGATGACAACTTTAGGAGTTCCATATCCAAAAGATTATGACAAGCAGTGTATCAAAGACATGGTTATACAAGCTGAAAAAATTGTCGCCAACTTAAAAGAATCTAAAATTTCTGTAACGGGCGACAAAGAAATTATTGCTTTAATAGCATACCTACAAAGAATGGGTACTGACATTAAAGTTAATTCTCAAACCGGAAATTAAGGTGCATTATTATGATAAAAGAAACATTACAATCCTTAGTCGGTGTAGAAATCTATCCGATAATTTCTCTGATAATATTTTTTGTAGTTTTTATAATGGTTGTCTTATGGGCTTTGATGTTAGATAAAGATGTAATTGCCGAAATGGAAAATATACCACTTGATAACGATATGACTTATGGAGATTCAATAGATGTCTGAAAAAGAAAAAGATAAATTATTAGACCACGACTATGATGGAATAAGAGAGTTGGACAATGACCTCCCTACTTGGTGGTTATGGTTGTTTTATTTCACTATCGGATGGGCTGTTTTATACATGCTCTATTTCCATGTTTTTAAGGTCGGCTATTTACAATCTGACCAATATTTGAAAGAAATGAATCCAAATTATGTTCGTGTTGCTGCATCTGATTCGAAAACTCTTGGAATACTAAACAGCTATCACTCACCTTTTTATAAACCGGGAGGTGATATTACTCCCAGGATGTTACTATTAGGTGCCGGCGATGCGGTATTTATAGAAGAAACCAGAGAGAGCGATACAACCACTTATATCGCTTTTACTGAGCCTACTGAAATTGTAAAAGGTAAAGAACTGTTTATCAGAAACTGCGTTCAATGCCATGGTAAAGTGGGTGAAGGCGGAGATCGGAAGAGCGTCGTGTAGGGAAAGAGTGTAGATCTCGGTGGTCGCCGTATCATTAAAAAAAAAACAAAAGATACCACAAACACACAAACAAAATTTTTAAAAGAAAAACTTCT
>CAJVYT010000272.1 GCA_913009765.1 uncultured candidate division Zixibacteria bacterium | reverse complement strand
TTTTTTTTTTTTTTCAAGCAGAAGACGGCATACGAGATATATCAGTGTGACTGGAGTTCAGACGTGTGCTCTTCCGATCTAAGCATGGCAAAAGAATAAGCCCCTATTGCCCAAAATGCGGCGTGCCCAAGTGATATCTGACCGGCGTATCCGACAATTATATTTAAACTCAAAGCTAAAATTATGTAGATGCCTATGGTTATTAAAAGTGTAATGAAGTAAGCACTCATTTTTTAGAGCCCTCAAACAATCCCATGATACCTTCAGGTTTGAACAGTAAAATAAGGATCATAAATATAAAAGCCAGAGAGTTCCTCGGCAGCGGTATATTAAAAACCCCTATTGATAATGTTTCTATTAAACCAACCATTAAAGATGCCCAGAAAGCACCCCAGATATTGCCCATTCCACCTACAACTATTATGGCAAGAGATTTGTAGGCCGGCACATCACCCATAGAGGAAAAAACAGAATTAAAATAAGTCCCGACAAGCAATCCGGCTAATCCTGCCAGTGCCGAACCGAACGCAAAGGCTATAAATATTACTTTTTTTGAGTTTATGCCGACTGTTTCTGCTATGTCTATATCCTGGGAGACAGCTTTCAGAGCAAGCCCGAAACGTGTTTTTTCCGTGACGTACCAAATCAACGTAATGGCAATTATTGAGGAAGCGAGAACCATAAGCTGAGATTGACCTATTACTACATTTCCTATGTGATATTCACCGCCGAAAAGATTGCCCGGAAATGATTTGATATAAGGTCCGAATATTAATCTCATAGACTCTTCAATGCTGATAAACAGTCCGATGCTTGCAATTAAAGAGATAATAGGTGAATGTTTAATTAAAGGAAAATAAACATATTTCTGAATAATGACTCCTATAACGGCGCCTGCAGCCATAGAAGCAAAAATAGCTAAAACAAAACTATCCGTCACAAGATATGTATATAAACCGGCATAAGCACCGACGACATACACACCCGCATGGGCAACATGAATTATACGCAGAATACCATAAATCATGGCAAGTCCCATGGCTATGAGAGCATATATGCCGCCTGTGGTAAGACCGTTAACTATCTGTTGAAGAAACAACTCTCATACCCCTTTTATATGCTGCATATATTGGATTGATGCCGTAATGATAAGCAATAAACAGGTAGCTGCTTTCGTTTAAAATAATAAAATCAGCCTGTTTACCAACATCAATGCTGCCGATTGAATTTGCTTTTCCTAAGGCGTAAGCTGCATTTATTGTTGCTGCTGTCAATGCTTCTTCCGGCGTCATATTCATTTGCATAATGGATAACGTAATAATTGCAGGCATAGATTCCGTATATGAACTTCCAGGATTGCAATCTGTCGCTATTGCCACCGGTATGCCGTAGTCGATTATCTTTCTTGCCGGTGCATAATTTTCTTTTAAACTAAATGCCGTACCGGGAAGCAGTGTTGCTATTGCACCGCCGCTTTTCATGGATTCCAATCCTGCGTCTGTTATTTTCAGCAGATGGTCACAGGAGAATATGGCTAATTCTTTCGACAGTTCTGTACAGCCTATAGATTTTATTTCGTCAGAGTGAATTTTGGCTTTCAGGCCGTACTTTATTCCGGCTTCCAATATTTTTTTTGTTTCATCAGTCGTATAGACACCATTTTCGCAAAATACATCTATAAATTCTGCGAGTTTCTCTTCTGCAACATACGGTATCATCTCATTTATGATGATGTCTATATAAGCCTTTTTGTTGTTTTTATATTCAGCAGGCACAGCATGAGCACCCATAAATGTGGGTATAATTTGAGCTTTAGTCGTTTCGTTAACGTTCTTAATGGCTTCGAGCATCTTTATTTCATTCTCAAAATCCAATCCGTAGCCGCTTTTTGCCTCGAATGTTGTTGTTCCCCAATTAAAAAACAGCTCTACTCTTTTTGATAATTCATTGGCAAGATCATGTACGCTTGATTCTTTCACCTTCTTGACGCTATTTAATATACCTCCGCCGGCCTGCAGTATATCCATATAGCTTTTTCCTTCAAGGCGCATTTTAAACTCATTTTCCCTCGAACCCATAAAGACCGCATGTGTATGAGGATCAACAAAACCGGGAAGAACAGCCTTGTTTGCCGCATCAACAATTTCTTTTGATTCATGTCCGTATTTTTTTAATATCTCGTCGGTTTTTCCTATATCCGTTATCATTCCGTTTCTTACCGCAAACGCCCCATCCTCTATTTTACAAAGTTCTTTCATATTCTCTTTTGTTTTGGATTTCGACAAGTTGTCGCTGATCCTAAACAAATTTGCTCTTATAATAAGTAAATCTATCATTTTCTCTTTCTTAATTTATCCTTTACAACATTTTCAATAAGCCCATCATCTGCAACCTGAGGCATTGTAATTATTCCGTCTTTTTCTTCATTCCATTGATTTGCAACCTCAATAGCATGTTCGTTTCTTGCCCATGATCTTCTTGAGACACCTACCATAACATCCCAGTCAAGAGCCTTTTTTATTATTTCGTCCACACGTTTAGAGCCGTCCAAAACAAGACCGAAACCTCCGTTTTTGGCTTTACCTATACCGACGCCGCCTCCGTTTGATAATACAACCATGCTCATTCCTCTTGCGGCATTACCCGCAAAACAATGAACAGCCATATCAGCCATTATATTGCTTCCGTCTTTTATGTTTGAAGTTTCCCTAAAGGGAGAATCCGTTCCGCCCGTATCGTGATGGTCGCGTCCGAGCATAATCGGACCTATCTCATTTTTTCTCACCATTTTGTTAAATCTTAAGGCTATTTTTATGCGCGTCGGTGCATCTGCATACAATATTCTTGCTTCCGTTCCGACAACAAGTCTGTTTTTTTCCGCATTTTTTATCCAATTATAATTATCTCTATCCTGCATTCTTCTGTTCGGATCTATAGTTTCAGCCGCCGCCATATCTGTCTTTGTCAAATCTTCATGCTTGTGAGACAGGCATATCCACCTGAACGGTCCGTAACCGTAATCAAAATAAAGCGGTCCCATTATATCCTCAACATAAGACGGAAACACAAAACCCTCATCAGTTGTTGCTCCATTTTTTGCAACTTCTTTGACGCCGGCATCAAACACGGCTTTCAGAAAGCTGTTGCCGTAGTCCCAAAAATATCCGCCGCGCGCATGAAGTATTTTTATCAGTTCGAAATGTTTTCTTAAGGACTTATTTACATATTCCGCAAACAAATTGCGATTTTCTTTTATCATTCTTCCGGCTTCTTCGAGGCTTAGCCCTTGAGGTATGTAACCGCCATCATAGGGAACGTGACAGGATGTTTGATCGCTTATCAGTTCAGGGCTAATATCTTTTTCGACCATATATCCGAGCAGATCCACAACATTACCATGATATGCAATGGAAACAGGCTCTTTTTTATTTAGATACTTATTAGCTATATCAAACGCTTCATCAAGTTTGTCGGTTACTTTGCTTACCCAGCCTTGATTATGGCGCGTGTCTATCCTTGATTTATCAACCTCTGCTATTATGCCGACTCCTCCTGCTATCTCAACAGCCTTTGCCTGTGCACCGCTCATTCCGCCGAGCCCCGAGCTTATAAATAGATGTCCGGCTAAATTGCTGTCCCACGGAACATTCAAAAACATTTTTGCAGCATTCAGGATTGTTATATATGTTCCATGAACAATACCCTGCGGACCTATATACATCCAGCCTCCTGCTGTCATCTGGCCATAATTTGCAACACCCAATTGAGCTGCAATATGCCAGTCATCCGGATTATCAAATATTCCAATCATCATTGAATTTGTATTGATAATCCTTGGAGCTTCTTTGTGAGAAGGAAATAGTCCAAGAGGGTGTCCGGAAGCTACAACAAGCGTCTGTTCATCATTCATGATCTCAAGATATTTTTTCACCAGTCTGTATTGCATCCAGTTTTGAAAAACCTGTCCTGTTTCGCCGTAAGTTACAAGTTCGTAAGGATACAAAGCGACATCAAAGTCCAAATTATTCTCTATCATGACCTGAAAAGCTTTGCCTTCCAGCGTATTGCCTTCATACTCATTAATGGGTTTTCCCCAAATCTTACCATTCGGGCGATACCTGTACCCATAAATTCTTCCTCTCGTGATAAGCTCATCCATAAACTCAGGCGCAATTTTTTTATGCAGATGCTTCGGTATATATCTTAAAGCATTTTTTAGTGCCAATTTTGTTTGATATTCATTTAGGTTAAAATATCTTGCCGGAGCCCTTCTTATCCCCTCAACGAATTTTGGATATTCGGGCAGTTCGTCAGGCAAACCGACCTTTCTAATTTTATTCATCTGCTGTCTCCTGAAATAAATAGGGGGGGGAGGGCGTGCCTCCCCGTAAATTTTAATCTCTCGGTGTTATTATGTTTGGATTATCGACAACACCGAAATAGGTAAATTGCCCGTTTACGACCTTCTGAATTTGAACCGGTTTTACAACCTCTCCGCCTTTTGTGAATCCTTTTATATGACCGGTTACGCCGTTAAAGTTTCTGATATGAGCCAAAGCATATCTGATTTTTGAAGCTTTGATACTTTTCGCTTCCTTTATTGCTTCGGCCAAAACATAAACTGCGTCAAAACTTGATGCACCCACCATTTGCGTTAATCTTTTCTACGGCAAGCATAGCACCATGTTTTGCACTTGTTCCATCGGCCGCAGCAAAGCCTGTCAGCGGTGCAAAAAATCCGATTTTGACAACTCCGCCTGCAAATGCAATGCTGGCAGAAGTAATCAAAAGAATAATACCTATCACCAAACTTTTAAATCTCATGCATACCTCCTCACTTTTCCGGTTTTATTAAACTAACTAACCCTTGAGCTGTTTTATCCGTCAATCTAAAAATTATATGAGCGGTTAGAATGGATGCTGCATCTCCAACATCCAGCGGCGGTGAGACTTCGGCTATATCGAAACTTTTAACTTTTCCGCTTTTTAGAACAAAGTAAAAGAATTTTAAAAATTCGTTTGTTGTCAGTCCAAACGGTTGAGGAGCGCTGACGCCGAATACCGCATTTTGAGCAAACACATCCATACAGATGGTTAGATGTATATTATCTGAGGCGTTCAAAAATGCATCCAATTTTTTCAACGCGGCTTTTTCGTTAAATCTTATCATCTCCGTATCTATCCATTTTGCACCGTAATTCGCTGCGCGGTTAAAAAGTTCTTGCGTATTTGACGATTTCTGAATGCCTATGCAGCAATATCTGAAATTTTTATTAACCTCTCTGCAGATATCTCCTATCTGTTTAAACGATGTTCCGCTTGTTGCGCCATCTTTATAATCTCTCATATCAAAATGAGCATCAAAGTTAATTATGGAAGGCATATCTTTAAAGTGTTTGTAAAAACCGATTACAGAGCCGAATGCGGTTTCATGACCTCCTCCTATGATTATCGGCAGCAAGCCTGCGTCAAAGATATCTTTTACTTTATTGCTCAGCAATTCCTGAGCATTCTCAAGGCTGTCTTTGCAGACAACATTGCCTGCATCGTATAAATTAATATTATCAAAATACCATGGCAACGAAGAAAGATGCCTCCTTATTGTATCGGGAGCTTCTTTTGCCCCGATTCTGCCTTTATTTTTTTCTATGCCGATATCACTTTCAAAACCAATAATGCAAAAGCCTTTGGCGCTGATTTTATCTTTATCTAAATCGATATTTCTTATAACCTGATGCCATCTGAGCTGCTCTTTCCTAATGCCGTCAACTCTTCCAATCCAGTTAAAATTGCCGCCGGTATATCTTTCATTCATTTTTAAATCCTCAATAGATACTGAATTTTGACTTTAATTTATCATCAACTGTTTCAAACATTGCATCCGTTATTTCGACAAGTCTGTTGCTTGTTATTATGTCTTTAGCTTTTTCTATGTCTTCACTGAAAATCCTATCCTCTTTTGCAAACTCTATATTATTTCTTACGTATTCATAACAGGTTTCAATGATTTTTAGATCGGAAGAGCACACGTCTGAACTCCGGTCACACTGATATATCTCGTATGCCGTCTTCTGCTTGAAAAAAAAAAAACAAAATCCCCCCCCCCCCCCCCCCATCACCCCCCCCCCCCCTACTCTTCAGTCTATGTTCCAACACACAC
>CAJVYT010000271.1 GCA_913009765.1 uncultured candidate division Zixibacteria bacterium | reverse complement strand
AAAGATGTTTTCCCGAATTTGATAGAGAAAAATAAACATGAAATTACAATGGGTGCCTATCACAAGGACACTATAGTATATGATTCTTGGGATGAAAAACCGGTAATTGCTGTGATTGTTGCACAGGGTGAAGTTCAACCGGATGGACAGAGTTCAATATTTTCTGGCAAATCAGATGTGACACCATCAATGATGAAAACAGCACTACATCAAGCAATGCAAAATAAACGTACTAAAGCAATTCTCTTAAGAGTCAATTCACCCGGAGGAGCAGCATTGGCAGGGGAGGAGATTTATCATGCATTTGCCAAGAAAAGCTCTAAAATTCCTTTGACAATTTCAATGGGAAATGTTGCCGCATCAGGAGGCTATTATTTTGCGATGGCAGGTAAAACGTTGTTTGCCAATAGAGCTACGATAACCGGTTCTGTCGGAATCTTTGGGGGCAAGATTGACTTAAGTGAATTACACAAAAAAATATCTCTAAACAAAGAGCTGTATACTCGCGGAAAATTTTCAGGGATGCTTTCGCAGATTAAACCTTTTACTCAAGAAGAACGAGATAAATATTTTTATCAATTAAAAAGTATGTACGACCATTTTGTTGAGTTGGTAGCAGCAAACAGATCACTTCCGTCAGATTCTATAAACAATCTCTCACAAGGTAAAGTTTGGACAGGAAGTGAAGCAAAAGAGAATGGTTTAGTCGATAAGATTGGCGGTTTTAAAGATGCTGTTGATTATATTGCTGAACATGAAAAATTTAAAGATTATCAAATAGAAATTTATCCACAAAAAAAACCATTTATAATTCTGCCGGGGGCTTCTCTATTCTCATCAGCAGCAAGATTGTTTAAATCAAAATCAGTAAGCAATATACTGGCTGACGATTTGAAGCTATTTGAACCAAATCAATTTTATACCCGTATGCCGTTTGATATCTTAATTGAATAAAAAAAAACGAAACCATGACAGTTTCGTTTTTTTTAATATTATGGATTATTCTATTAAATTCCTGTTTGATACTGATAACGATTTTGTTTTGAGTTCGCATATCCAACATCAGTTTCATTCCAACCCGTTCTTTGAAATACTCGTACAACCGGTGATTCAGGCGGAAGATTAGCAGGGTCGTCTAAATCGCTGTCATAAGACCAGTCCCTGATAGGTGGTGAATAATAGGAACCATTCCATGTGGAGTTTGCTTGTTGAGCATACCAAAGATTTACCATAGAACCTGTCCATGTAAAACTTTTACCTGACCAAACTTCTAAAAATCTTGGAAGATTTTCAAAACCACCATTGTAGTTAGAAGATGTTGTCTCAATATTGCCGGTCATTATGGAAGCATTTACTTTTGTGGCTACTGCTACCCGATTACTTTTATATAAATTACTTTTTGAATCATCAAAAGCACTTGATAAAAATGTTACAGCATCTCCCATAATAGATGCCGGTTTTTTATTTACCGAATTAAAGTCGCCGTGAGTGTATACCGGATTTTCAGAAGCAATTGTTAAGGGAGCACCCAATTCGGAGCCATTGTTGATTCTTAGAGCAGGAAAATCACCAACATTATCAGCAAAATAAACTACTCCATTTGAAGGTGCATATCCTTCTGAATATAATTTACTCACATCAAATTCTGTTACATCAACCCATTTTGTGTCTCGTTGATCATAAAACTTATTATTTACTTTATTAATAATTCCTTTAGATGTCATATCTGCGGTAACATCGTTCCATACACCGCCAATAAGTTGTAAAGCCTGACCGTCAATGAACTTTAGTGTTGCTTTGTTCTCATAAGAATCAGAGTTTCCGGCTGCCCGTTCGATTAGTTTATGAGCATCATCAGTACCATTAAGCGGAACATGAAGTTCTTCCTGTCCGTGAGTAGAATCTTGTACTCGTCCGTTCCAACGAGCAATAGATGAGTCATACCAATTAGCATCATCTGCATCAAGCCAACCTGAGCCTTCTTTCATGCTGACATAATTACCGGAACCATCTTTTATTCTTACATCTCCATTTGAAACACCCCCGGCACCTTTACGTCCATGGTGAATAGTTCCTGATGCTGTCACATAACTATCTATATTAAGAGTATTACCTGCCTGCAGCCAGAGAGAACCGTTTGAATGAACTCGTCCAAGAAGTGACATAGTCGGTCCCGGGGCAATTTCTAAATCATTGCCGTAGAAAACAGCAAACTGAAATATTGGTACTAAAGCTCGTTCAAAAGTCTGGGAAAGTTGTACCGATGCTTTGTCGGTATTATTCACAGCGGTTGCAAGCATTGCATACGATTTTACTTGTGCATGCAGTCCTGCAAGAGTACCGTTGCTTAATGTTTTTACTTCAACCGGACCTAGATCAACGGTTTCATACGAGAATTCAGATCCATTTAATTCTCCTGAGCCCTCAGGCATTGTAGTTGTTATTGTCCCAACTGAATCAGAAAGGAAATGAAGTCGGGCTGCAGCTGCTTCAAGAGCTGCTTCAGCGGCATAAAATGCTCTTGTTTCCTGAAGTTCATTACCGGTGATAGTTACTTCATCATCAGATGTAGACATTGCCGCCAAACCGATAAGGGTTAACATGCCGACCATGATTAAAGCAATAAGAGCAGCAAACCCTTTTTCTGATTTTAGTATCTGTTTTTGTTTCATTTTATTCCTCAACTTTCCTATATACCAATATTTCGCAAAAAGACCGAAGTTGTAAATGTACGGTCACGATAAGTTTCTCCACCTTCATCATCAAGCTCCGGACGGTTTGAACGTGCCGAAAGAGATATATTTACTTCTCGAATATTTTCGGTTATTGGAGGCACATCAACTATCATACCATTTTTGAGACCATATTGAAATTGTAAATCATATACATTATCAGCGTATATTTGGGGCGATGATCCCATAACTTGGGTCATCAATTTAGGATGATTCGGATCGGTGGTATTGTCTATATAAAATTTCACTTGAGTCATTGCCAATACTAATGCATTGACATCATAAGTTCTTGAAAGTGTCATAGTGTTATGTTGAATATGCAGTGCTGCTGATTGCACTTGCGTAATTTCAAACCATTCACCTTTTGCTGAATCGGCATCATAGATAAAAATCCATTGTCCATCATAAAAGCAGGAAATATCAGATCCACACTTTAATTCAGCTGATGGCTGAGGCATAGGGGCTGACAAATATGTATCACAACCTGAATTCTGATAAGTTAATACAATAGTATCAGGATTGGTATTATAAGCTTCGATACCTTGAAGCCCTAAAGGAAGTTCATATCCTGCCAAACGTATCTGACGAGCAAGTTCATCTATTGACGCACGAGCGTTTTGCTGAATATCAGTAATATCTTCTTGAATAATATAATTCTCATGTGAGGTTAAGTAGACATTCATTATTGATGCTGTCACAATACCGGTTATAACAAGAGATATCAGAGTTTCCAGCAAGGTGAACCCCTTAGCATTTTTCATTATCTTTTTCATGATTCACCTCTTTATAAAGAATCGGTTTTTATGTATGATGTTATACTGCTTGATGCTACATCACCGCGAATATCTGTCCAATAAACCGTAACATCGACTTGTTTTAGATGTTGAGCAACATTAGAAACAGTCCAAACCCGTTGAACACCTGCTGTTGTATCGGTACCGCTTGCACTGGAAGTTAAAATAGGAATGTTTCTTAATTGTTCTAATTTTTCCTGCATTGCCTGCGTGGCAGTTGTTGTTTTGTTGGACCAGTCATTTCCATCTAAGGCGACCATCGACATATTTAAAAGTACTAATAAAGCCATGCCAAGTATTATCATGGCTACAAGTACCTCTAATAGCGATATCCCTTTATCTTCTTTTAATTTTTCCATATTCATTACAATTCCTTTATCTAATTACCTTTTTATAAGAGTAAATTTCATACCAAGCTTATAGAAAAAATAATAAGTATAACAAATAATATCCTATTTGTTTATCGGACAATCTGTTATCTTTTTAAAGAAATACTATCTATTGTATAATGAGGCTTTTTTTATACTTTAATATTAAAGAATTTATAGATTATTCCTGATATATATTGGAAACTTCCTATACTTTGAGCAGCAATAGTTATTAAAAGCAGTCTGTTGATTATAAAGTAGTAATTGAAGATAATAAGTGTAAAATTACTCATAAATGTCTTCTAAAGCGTTAAAAATGAATAAAACGGTTGTTATTGACTGCCCTGTTGATTATAGAGAAAATATAAAACTGATAAAAATTTTGGACAGCTTGTCTGTCCTATATAAGAATAAAGGATTAAATCATGGCTAAAAAATATAAAATGTATCTTGGCGGCAAATGGGTCGACCGTTCAAACAGAATTGAAGTTCGCTCACCTTATGATAATAAACTTGTAGGTGTCTGTGCGGCAGCATCAAAAAATGACTACACCAAAGCAATCACAGAAGCACAAAAAGCTTTTGCTCAGACAAAAGAGCTTCCGTCGTATGCACGTGAAAAAATCTGTCATCAAATAGCAGATAGTATCGAAAAAAACATTGAAAAGTTTACAACTACTATGGTAAATGAATTGGGCAAAGCATACAAAGATTCACGTGGCGAGGTTCTCCGTTCAATCTCTGTATTCCGAGTTGCCGCAGAAGAAGCCAAACGAATCGGTGGTGAAATTGTTGACCTTGACTGGCAGCCCGGGGCAGAAACTCGTATGGGGTTAGTCCGACGGTTTCCGATGGGAGTGATAGCCGGTATCTCACCATTTAATTTTCCTCTTAATCTTGTTGCTCACAAAATTGGTCCGGCTATTGCATCGGGGAATACTATAGTTTTAAAACCAGCTACTTCAACTCCGCTTGTCGCATTGATGCTTGCTGAGATTATTGATAAAACTGACTTGCCCAAAGGTGCCGTTTCTATTTTACCGGGGTCAGCAGAAGAAGCAACGCCACTCTTAAAAGACGACCGAGTAAAACTGGTTACATTCACAGGCTCATCCGAAGTCGGTTGGTGGATAAAAAATAATTCAGGAAGTAAACAAGTTGTTTTAGAACTTGGTGGTAATGCCGGAGTTGCCGTTGCCGATGATGCCGATTTAGATTTTGCAACAACTCGTTTGCTCTATGGGGGCTTTGCTTCAGCAGGACAATCATGTATTTCGGTACAGCGAATTTATGTCCATGAAAATGTCTATGATAAATTCTTGAAAATGTTTAAATCAAAAGTGAAAAAACTCAAAGTCGGTGACCCAATGAAAAAAGATACTGACATCGGTGCCATGGTAACAAATAAAGCCGTCGAGGAAACTATCCGCACTATCAAAGATGCTGTCAAACAAGGAGCCAAAATTGTGACAGGCGGAAAGAAAAACGGGTCTGTCTTAGAACCTACGGTGCTTACTAATGTAAAGACATCAATGGATGTTTGTTCCAAAGAGGCGTTTGCACCGCTTGTCGTTATTGACAAATATAAAAGTTTCAAAAAAGTCGTTGATGAAATCAATAACTCGGAATATGGTCTGCAGGCGGGGATTTTTACCAATCGTATGGATGATGTTTTTTATGCGTTTAAAAATATTCAAACAGGAGGTGTTGTTGTCAATGACATCCCAACGTTTCGAGCTGACCATCAGCCGTACGGCGGCGTAAAAAAATCCGGTTTAGGTCGTGAAGGAATTCGTTATTCTATTGAGGATATGACCGAAATAAAAATTCTGTCCATGAACTTCAAAACAAAATAGGTATAAGAAACCCCCCTTTAAGAGGGGTCGGGGGTGTTTTTGTCTTTTAGAATAAGGCATGCCTCAACCTAAAGATTGCACAATGTTTTGTCGTCGCCGATAGGTGGGTATAAGAACCCTACAAAACTAACTTTTTAAAATCAAAATATTATTTGAATTCTTCAGAACTCCTTTCCGTCGAAGAGGCTTGTTGAAAAAGTCCAAAATATGTTTCAAGACCCTTCGACTCCGCTCAGGGTGACTTGAAACACAACAACTTATAATATGTCATGCTGAGCGGAGTCGAAGTATGTTCCTAATTTAGAAGTTTATCAACAAGCCCGAAGTCAGGAATCCAGTGTAGAAAGATATGAGCAAATTATTGATACGATATCTTTGGTAGGGAGATCGGAAGAGCACACGTCTGAACTCCA
>CAJVYT010000270.1 GCA_913009765.1 uncultured candidate division Zixibacteria bacterium | reverse complement strand
TGTATTTTGTGTATGTTGGTGTGTTTTTTTTTTTTTTTTCAAGCAGAAGACGGCATACGAGATATATCAGTGTGACTGGAGTTCAGACGTGTGCTCTTCCGATCTGGCAATGATAGCCCGTATCAAACTTGGCAACGCGCTGAAGATGAATCAGAGATGCGTAACTTGATTGCTGGTTGGCTTAATCAGCAACGCCAGGATCGATACATAACAGCGCAAGAGCCTGAATTAGCTAATAGTCAACGTATGGATATCTGGATACAGAATACAAATTCAACATCGCCTGTGCCAATCGAACTGAAGCTACTTGATAAGAAATGGTCTGGCCCCGATCTATGTGAGCGACTCCGTAATCAGTTGGCTGGTGATTATTTAAGGGAGGAAACTGCTGGATGCGGTGTGTTGTTACTAGTCTGGCGGGGCGTTAAAAATGAAAAACGATGGGAGATAAATGGTCGCCGCGTGAGTTTAAATGAATTAGCAAACGAACTTAAAAGTTACTGGGAAAGTATTGCTGGTCTGTTCGATTATGTGGAAGCTATTGATGTAATAGTGATCGACTTATCCATGAGACACAAAATCTGTAATTCTTGAAAAAAGGTATCTTTTCAAACATCCGCTATTGGCCGACTTGAGCCATTTTTCATTGACCTGAAAATGTCTGCTATTGAGAATACTAAAGATTTCTCAGGTTCTTAGAATCGTCCGCAATGTCTCGATAGTAGTCAATTCAGGTCGTCGATTCCTTCATGAGGTACGAGTCGCGACAATGAACCTGAATCCACAGGTTTTTATCCTTGGTCTTTGACCTCCCATCCCCTTTTGGGTTGTCGAGCACTGGAAGGCTGGACCGGAAAAAGCGCGGTGCATGTCTGAGCGAAGCGAGTTCACCGCGCCCGGTTCAGACTGAAGCGCGCAGAGCAGCCGCAGGCCAACACAATGGGGCGGTTTTTCTTTGGTTCTGTTTCTTTTATCCGTATAAAAGAAATGAACCCGTCCATGAAGGACGAAAAACACAGATTAGATCAAGAAATAAAATAATAAAGAACATTCCCATGAACGTATGATACCCACAGCCGTGCGCCAGCACAAAAAACCTCAAGCTACCTTCTTCAACATAACCAACGCTATACCCAAAAATATCAACAAAGGAATAAACGCCCCCGCCAGCGGCGGAATACCATAAATAAGGACAAGAAACCCAAAACCCTTTGCCAAAGCGAAGAACACCAGCCCAAGCATGATTCCAAGAAACAGCGTACCCCCCATCCCTCCACTTCTGACATTACGAAAAACAAAGGGAATACCCAGCAAAACCATCACAATGATTGCCAGGGGTGACGAGATTTTTTGCCAGAACGCCAGTTCAAAACGGTCTGTGTTCTGTGAGTTTTGCTCTAGATGTTTTATGTATCTATTCAGATCAACGGCGGACAACTGCTCAGGTCTGACAAGAAAGACTTTGAGCACTTTCGGCCCCATTTCTGAACGCCAGTTTGCCGATTTAAGGCGTATGGTCTCAATTCCCTTCTCGGAAAAAATACTTTGACGCAGATTGTAGAGTACCCATTGATTGTTATCAAACTTGCCGCTGTCCGCGACCGCAGCTGCACGCAATTTGCCGTCTTCATCAAACTCAAATATTTTTATATTCAGAAGTTTCAGATCAGGCAGCATCTCTCCTACCTTAATAATGGAATTATCATCACGCATCCATAAACCAAAATCTGAATGCTGACTGACACTTTTCTGCAGGGCCACAGAGCGACCGCGCTGTGCCTGCGTTTCTGTATAAGGTGTAATAAATTCACCAATCAATACTGCTGATAGAATGATTATTGCTGCGGTCTTCATGACAGAGAGGGATATTCCCACGATGGACATACCCGCAGCGCGCATAACGATCAGTTCAGAACCAACTGCCAGCGAAGACAGGCCAAGCATGGTTCCTAACAGAGCTGCCATAGGGAAAATTTCGTAGATAACACGTGGTGTACTTAGGACAAGAAAAACCATCATATCGAAGAAACCATAGTTACCGGTGCCAACACGCGTAATCTCATCCAGAAACTGGATAAACATAAACAGGCCAACCAGCACAAATATCACAATAGAAGTGTATTTGAAAATGGTACGTCCAAGGTACCAGTCAAGGATATTCATCAGTTCCGCAGCCAGTCGAATCCAGGCATCAGGGAACGGTTAGCTACCCGGCGATGTAGCATATAAAAAGCAAAAATCAGGAAAATACCGTGCACCCACCACATGCCGACAAACACTGGTAATGTTTCAGATTTTAGTAATGTATGTGCAAAACCAAGCATATTGGAATAAAGAAAATAGACACCTATAGCACCCATGATGCGACCAAGCCGCCCCCGTCGCACATCCAGAGAACTGAAGGCCAGTGCCAGTATGGCCAGCACTGGAACGATTGCAATCTTTGACAGGCGCCACTGGATTTCAACCTTGTAAATTCTTTCATTACTTTCCAGCAGATCACCAAAGGACATTTCTTTGGGATACAGCTTTTCAGATACTTTTTTTACCGGCTTTATCCTGATGGCGTAAGTTTCAAAATCAATCATGCGGTAATCAGCATTGCCGGGTATCCCTTCATAACGAGTACCATTTTTCAGGACAATAAATCTGTCACCGGTATTCTCATCAATCTGTTGAAAGCCTTTTTCGGCCACCACGACCCCTTCCCTTTGCTGTGCCTCACCGTAAACAAAAATATTGCGCAATGTATTGTCATCCAGCCCCACTTCTTCTACGTAGTAGACTGCCTGATCATTTTGCGCCTCATTGAAAATACCGGGCGTAATTGCTGAGACCATGGCCCGTTCTAGCCCTTCCCGTTTGAGTGTTTTTGCCTTAACATCCGCGTCGGGTGCGATAAACAAAGCAAATATTGCAATTACTGATGCCAGCACCAGTCCCATCACAATCAATGGTCTTAAAAATCGTCCTAGTCCAACACCGCTAGCTGCCCATATAGTAAGCTCGTTATCGTGTATCCAGCGATCCATAACCATCAAAATGGCAAGAAAAAACATTACCGGCAGCAGGACATCAAAAGTTGAAACCAGTCGTAAACCGAGGAGGGTCAACACCAGGTCAGCCGGCACGTCTCCTCTGGCCGCCTGCGACAATAACGACACTAGCCTTGCGACCAGAAATATACTGAAAATTATGATGGTAGCGGCTATTCCGGTGTATGTAATTTCCCGAGTTAGCGAGCGATCGAGTATCAATGTATGTCCCTGTAAATCCCGTTATAATATCCCCGGAGAACAATATATCATACGGCCCTGAAGCACGAAATCCTGAGGAAGGAATGATGGAATATAAAGTAAAAAGCGGCAGCCCAGAAAAACAACGCTCAGCCTGTCTGGTGCTGGCTGTATTTAAAGATCAGTTACTGAGTCCAGCTGCCAGTTGTGTTGATATGGCAACCGGGCACACGATTTCATCCTTACTAAAGCGTGGCGACATCACTGGCGAATGTGCAACTTTTCTAATGCTGCCACAGGTTTCTGGCATCCCTGCAAAACGTGTCTTACTGGTTGCCTGTGGAAAGAAAGCTGAATTCGATACCAAAAAACTGCTTAAAGTAACAGCCGGGGCCATTCGAAATCTACGACATAATAACATTACTGAAGCATCCTTGTTTCTGCCTGAAATCCCTATAGACAACATTGATATCGGCAAACGCATAGAACAAATTATTATTCAGGCAACACATAGCAATTATAAATCTGACAGCCTGAAAACAGATATACAGGAAAACAAATTACCGCTTCAGAAGATTACACTGTTTATTCCCGAACGCAGTGATCTGACTGCCGCCAGACAAGCACTGCAGAACGGCCAGGCCATCGCCGCAGGTGTTAACATGGCACGCCAGCTTGGCGACCTGCCCGGTAATATCTGCACGCCTTCCTACCTGGCAGGACAGGCATCGGAAATTGCTGAAGACTTCGGCATGAAGATCAAAGTGCTAAATGAAAAAGCTATGGAAAAGCTGTCTATGGGCGCATTACTGTCTGTATCTCGCGGTAGCCGGCAGGAAGCCAGGTTGATCGTCCTCGAACACAGGGGTGGCAGTAGCAAGGAGGCCCCCGTAGTACTGGTCGGAAAAGGGCTGACTTTCGATGCCGGTGGTATCTCTTTAAAGCCCTCATCGGCGATGGATGAAATGAAATATGACATGTGTGGTGGCGCAAGTGTTCTTGGTACCATGCGTGCCATCGCAGAGATGAACCTGCCGCTGAATGTTATCGCAATTGTGCCAAGCTCAGAAAACCTTCCTGACGGGGATGCCAATAAACCGGGTGATATCGTCACCAGTATGTCAGGGCAAACCATCGAAATTCTGAATACTGATGCTGAAGGCAGATTGATACTGTGTGACGCCCTGACCTATGCTGCGCGATTCAATCCTTCGACAGTCATTGATATCGCTACTCTTACAGGGGCATGTGTCGTTGCCCTGGGCGCACATGCCAGTGGAGTATTCAGTAAGGATGATTCCCTCACAGAGGAACTGGTGAATGCCGGCACGGCGTCACAGGATAGAGTCTGGCCTATGCCGCTGTGGGACGAATATGATCATCAGCTAAAAAGTAATTTTGCTGATATGGCCAATATTGGCGGCTCAAAAGCCGGGGCGGTAACTGCGGCCTGTTTTCTGGCCCGTTACACAGAAGATTATAACTGGGCGCATCTGGATATCGCAGGTACAGCATGGTTGAGCGGCTCAAAAAAAGGAGCTACCGGCAGACCCGTCAGACTACTTTGCGAATTTCTGCGTAGCAGGGCGGCTTCCTGCACGTGAGTCAGATTGACTTCCATATCCTTGATAACAAGGATAATTCATCATTATTAGTGTATGCCTGCCGCGTTGCACGAAAAGCCTATAACAATGGCTACAGGGTATATATACGGGTGGAAAATGAACAGGACATGCAGCAACTCGATACTTTATTGTGGAAGATCGGAAGAGCACACGTCTGAACTCCAGTCACACTGATATATCTCGTATGCCGTCTTCTGCTTGAAAAAAAAAATAATTTTCTTTTTTCCAAAACCATCTTTAAAATTAAATGTTCTAATCTCTTTAATTTCTTTTAATCCTTCTATTGGTTTTCCCTGATATAAATTTGTTTCAATCTGAGAGTTTAATTTTTCTACTAATTTTATTCCTGAAAAATTATTAGATACCTTTAAATTAGCAGAATAAAAACTAAGTAAAGCCAAACTACAAACAGCTAAAACCCCTAAAACCAAAATAATTATTGGTAAATTTCCTTTTTTACCCCATTTCATTTTTCTTCTCCTCCCATTTATCAATTAAGATTTTTTGTTCTTTTGAAGCAGAATTATATGTAATTAAATTCTTTGTTGCTATTAAATTCACTTTCTTATCAAAATCAATTTTCAAATCACTTATTTTCAATATTTTTGTTTTTTGTGCTAAAAGAGAAGAAACATAAACAAACACCAGCAAAATACTCAAAATAATTACAGTGGCCACTACCCATGTCATAATCTCAGATACTTGTGCTTTTTTATTTAACATTTTTTTCTGTTTTTTTCACAACTGTTAAAATTTTTACTAAATAAATTTCTTTGCCATGTAAAGAGAAAAGATAATCTTCAGAACATTTTACTTCTCGCTTATATTCCTTTTCTCCTTGTATTGCGCAGCCAGCCAGCAAATTATTATTCCCATTATAAATATTAAAAGTAGATTCATCTAAATTAGTTGAATTATAAAAATCAATCTTAAAATAATATTGAGGCTCTTTTTCCCATATTTTTTCTGCATTTAAATTTAAATGACAATTATTTAAAAAATCATCTTTAAAAGATTCGCTAAAATTTCCACCATCAAATAAATTTGAATTTAATTTTCCTTTAGTAGATAAACAATCAGCTATTTGATTTAACATTATTTTTCCTTCAATTTCTCTTACATCATAAGGATAATGATAAAAAGAATAAACCATTGCAAAAATACCTCCTGCAACAATTATTAAAATAATAAACCAGTATATTGCAATTAATTTCCCTCCGCCTTTTTTTTGTTTTAGACTAATCATTTGTAGTTGTTAATTTTAATTACATACGAATAAATGTTTTCTGGGTTTGAACTATCTGGA
>CAJVYT010000269.1 GCA_913009765.1 uncultured candidate division Zixibacteria bacterium | reverse complement strand
TTTTTTTTTTCAAGCAGAAGACGGCATACGAGATATATCAGTGTTACTGGAGTTCAGACGTGTGCTCTTCCGATCTGAAACAAAAAAATCTTGGGTCGTTAATCTTGATGCCTGTCAGGCGTGTGGTGCCTGTATTGAAAACTGTCCGACAATAGCAATAGAGGGTAATTTCCGTGCGGGGGTTTGTTCGTGTCCGACTTGCACTGTAATCAATACTGCTAAAATACTAAAAAACCCCGAACATGAGCAAACTAAATGTAAATAGAGATGAAATGAAGTTGTTGTTAATATTATATTTCAGCTAATTCTTCATAGTCAGTTAATAAATCTTCAAACTCAGCTAAATCGTCAAATTCTGCCAATTCATCTAACCTGAGCAAATTTAACTTTTCACGACGGTCATGTTTAGTGAAACGCTTTTCTTTTTGTTTTAAAACATCAGGTGAATAATCTTTAGATTTTTTAAATTTGATTTTTTTTGATTTACCCTTTTTTACTTTTTGCCCATTGTTACCGTTATTCATGTAAAACTCCCAAAAACAATTAAATAATATTCATATTCTAATAAATAATATCGACTAACTACTGCAATAACTTACCCTCTATTGTCCATGTTGTTCTGTTTTTGCACATACAGGCATTATTGGCAGATAGCATATTTTAGGTACATCAAATGCATATATATGAGTTGAAATTCATGTTCTGCATATAAATGCTCAATTCATTTACATAATCAGCCTGTCTCTTCCTATAGGTCAAGCAGCGATAACATTTTGTGTTATAATGAGATAACTATCTTGTTTCAAAAGAGAACGATTATTTTCATGTTTGGCAAATTGGTTGCAGTATAGCTAAGCAGATGACAATAAAAGAAGTAGGAGACTTTATGTTAGACGGCAGATATCAAAGAGGATTTTCACAAGAAAGATTAGAAAGCACCAACGATCCAAAGATTCGCAATGATGAATACGGCTATTATATAATGTCACTGTCTGAAAACAGTAAGGTCTATTTTGATGATTTTTACCGTTTTCTTGAATTAGCGTATGAAAATGCCAATTTAGAAAGAGCAAAACTCTCAGAAAAACTGATGACGACTACATCTGAATTTAATGAATCAATTGCCTTTTATAGAGCCAAATCAGTCATTATTGACCTTCTGATGAAAAATATCAGACGTTTTTACACCGATGGAGCCAATTTAGGTATTGTAATGACTCCGTGGTGTTTTGGAACTGTTATGCTTGAAAAGATTGAAGTCTATTGCGAACGAATTAGCAAAGGTGAAGTGCAGGATGTAAATATTCCTGATTATCCGTATTATGTAGTCCAATATATTGATGAAATCTATAAAACAATACTACTTGAACTTTTTGATTTTCCTGAAAAAGCATTTCAAATGCGTTGGCAGTACTCTGAACTGCTGAAAAAATACTCGAAAATACTTACGAATATAACAACTTCATTGAATTCCGTTATGAGTACAATAAAAAATTACAACACACAATAGGGTTATTACTCTATATAGGGTCTCATGCCCTAATCTTTGCTCCCTCCTACATATCCCTCTGAAATTCTTTCAGAGGGTTTTTTATGAACCAAATCAAACATTCTGCCGATAAAAAATATGTAATATATTATTTACGATAAAGATACAGCTATAAAGCAGAAAAAACAGATGAGCATTATTTCGACAGATACAAAAGTAGATCAAAAATTTATTCCAATACAGCTTGATTCTATCAGAATTGATTCTGTCTTAAATTTTGATTTATATCTCAATATAAATAGAAATTTAGTATTATATCGTTCAGCCGACCTTCCCTTTACCGACCGAACCCGTCAGAAACTGTTGGATAATTCAGTTGAAAAAGTATATATCAGCTCAGAAAGTAAACACAAATATCAACTGTATATTGAAAAGAATTTAGATAAAATAATTCACGATCCTCAGATACCTGAAATTAAAAAAGCAGGTATTTTATATGAAACATCTACCGGTTTAGTAAAAGATGTTTTAAGCAGACCAACGTATGGTGAGAATATCAAACGTTCCAAACATTTAGTTGGAAATACGATTGATTATATTTTAAAGGGTCAAGAAGCATTCCATTCGCTGATGAAAATTTCCTCTTTTGATTATTATACCTACACCCATTCGGTAAATGTCTGTACATTTGCAATAGCTCTTGCACAACAGATGGGATTCCATGACAAGGATTTTTTATTTGAACTTGGTGTCGGTGCATTGCTTCATGATGTAGGTAAATCAAAAGTCTCTGAAAGAATTTTACATAAACGTTCTGCTTTAAATTCTATTGAGTTTGAAATTATGAAAAAACATCCCAAATGGGGCGATGATCTTATGCGGGAGACAAATGAAATCTCCGAAGCATCAATGTACCCTATTTTGCAGCATCATGAAAGAGGTGACCGGTCGGGATATCCGAATGGGATAACGTTAAATGAAATGCATATTTTTTCAAAAATAGTTGCCATTGCCGATTCATTTGATGCTATGACTACCGAACGTGTTTATCAACGAGCAAAAGATACATTTCCTGCCTTAAAAGTTATGTTCTCAATTAAAGGGGCATACGATGATGAAGCAATGAAAGCATTTGTTGCACTTATGGGTCCAAACGGTCTTGAAGTTACCTAATCAATTTTAAGATATTTCAATCTGCGGTATTTTCCAATAATAAAAATCACTTGATTGCGTTTATAAAATGCCTTTGATTATTGTCATACTTAGGAGGTATGATGAAAACAATTGTGTTAACCGATTTAGCTCCTCATGCAATCGGACCGTATTCCCAGGCTGTGAAAGTAACCTGCTCAGAGACAATATATGTTTCCGGAAATATTCCACTTGATCCACACACTATGGAAATAGTCGGAAATACTGCTGCTGAACAATGTAAGCAAGTGATGGAAAACCTTGGTGCAGTTCTCAAAGCAGGTTCTGCCGAATATGCTGATGTAGTGAAAACGACTATTTATCTTGCTGATATGAATGATTTTGCTACGGTAAATGAAGTATACGCATCTTATTTTCTTGAAAATCCTCCGGCACGTGCCACCGTTGAAGTGAGCCGTTTACCTAAAGATGTAAAAGTTGAGATAGATGCGGTAGCAGTTTTATAATAAAAAGTATTGATATTGTCTTGTTTTTATATATGTTTGTGATAATGTTAAATAGAAAAGTTAATAAGAAAAGAGTAAACAAAATAGAGGAGAAGTTGTGTCAGGAGAAAAATCACGTCGTGGTTTCCTTGAAACAGCTTTAGGCGGTTCTGCTTTACTGGCTATTGGAGCAATTTTTTATCCGATGTTTAAATACATCACTCCTCCAAAACTTGCAGAAGCAAAACTGTCACAGCTGAAACTTTCATTTTCACGTACGGATATTGAAAGTGAACCCCAAAAAGCAAAATATTTTAAATATGGTCGGGCTTTGGGAATTATTTTTTTAACAGATAAAAATGAACTCAAATCTTTAAGTGCTGTTTGTACCCATCTTGATTGTACTGTACAGCATCGTCCCGATTTAGGGATTATATGGTGTTCATGTCATAACGGACGTTACACCATGGATGGAGCCAATATTTCCGGTCCACCACCTCGTCCACTTTTTCAATTTCAAGTAAAAGAAGTTGGGGAAACTATCTTTGTCAGTAAGGAAGGCAGCTGATGAGTGATAAAAACCTTTCTTCACAGATGTATGATTGGGTCGACAGCAGATTTAAAATTTCTGCCTTAGTCGATTACATGGGTTCTAAAGTAGTTCCAACTCACTCGCATTCAAGTTTTTACTATTTAGGCGGAATTTCTTTATTTCTTTTTATAGTTCAGGTTGTCTCAGGAATTTTATTACTTATGTATTATCGTCCGGGAGCCGATTCGGCTTTTGAATCGGTACAGTTTATTGTCAGTACTGTTTCGTTTGGATGGTTAGTACGTGCGATACATTCGTGGTCTGCCAATTTAATGGTGTTCTTTGTGTTTTTACACATGTTTACTGTTTATTTTACCAAAGCATATCGCAAACCAAGAGAAATGACATGGCTGTCAGGGATGGGTTTATTTGGACTTGCCCTGTTATTTGGATTTTCAGGTTATTTACTTCCTTGGAACGAACTATCATTTTTTGCTACTCGTGTGGGAACCGGCATGGCAGGTGCCGTTCCGGTTATAGGTGATCAATTATTGATTATTATGCGAGGAGGCGAAGAAGTCACAGGAGCAACTATCGGACGTTTCTTTGGATTGCATGTTGCTATTCTTCCGGGAATATTTACTGTTTTATTGTCAGCACATTTGATATTTGTACAGCGTCAGGGTATGAGCGAACCTATAGAGTGGGCAAACAAGCCTGCCGGTGAAAAGAAATATATGAAGTTCTTCCCGAACTTTATTCTACGTGATTTATTAGTCTGGTTAATAGTTCTAAATGTAATTGCGGTTTTAGCAACATTTTTCCCCGATGGTATTGGTGTCATTCACTGGCCTTTAGGCATAAAAGCCGATTCATTCGCTCCGCCTCCTCCGATCATTCGTCCTGAATGGTATTTTATGTTTGCTTTCCAGGCACTTAAGATGCTTCCGGCTCACATTCTCTTTTTAGAAGGGGAATTAGTTGGAATATTTGCATTCTCAATTGGTGGTCTCATTTGGGCATTAGTTCCATTTTTAGATAAAAAATCAGCAGTTGATCAAAAATCTAAATTGTTTACGGCATTTGGATATTTTGTGTTAGCGTTTATAATATTCATGACCTTTTACGGTTATATGGTTAAATAGGAGATGACAATGTATAAAAAAAGTTTCATATATCTTATGATCTGTATATTTTCTGCCGTAATGGTTTCAGCTGCTGAAAATAACTGCTTGACCTGTCATTCAGATTTTGAAGATGCTGACGGTCCATCACATTTGATATCTAAAGATATCCATATCCAAAAAGGTCTTGGGTGTGTTGACTGTCATGGTGGTGATGCATCGCTTGATGATATGGACGATGTTCGTGACTCAAAGACCTACCGCGGGGTTCCGTCATATAAAGATGTTCCAAAATTCTGTGCCAGATGTCATTCTGATGCGGCGTATATGCATGACCATAATCCATCATTGCCTACCGATCAGTTTGATAAATATAAAACATCGGTTCATGGCAAACAATTATTGAAAAAAGGTGACACCAATGTGGCAAATTGTATCTCCTGCCACACAGTGCATCAAATCAATACAGCCAAACTTCCGCATTCCAGTACTCATCCGTTAAATATCACCAAAACATGTGGAAAATGTCATAGTAATGATAAATTGATGAAAAAATACGGACTTGATTCTACCCCTGTTGCTGATTACAAGCAATCAGTACATGGGTATGCTTTGTTTGAAAAGGGTGATCTTTCTGCTCCGGTCTGTAATGACTGTCATGGTAATCATGGTGCTGCTCCTCCGGGAGTCGCTTCTTTAATTGCTGTGTGTGGTAATTGTCATGCAATTGAGTCGGAATTGTTTAACAACTCACCCCATAAAGTGGCGTTTGAGGAAAATGATTTCCCTATGTGTATGACTTGCCATTCCAACCACAAGATTTTAAAACCGGAAGATAAATGGATTGGTACTAAAGAACCGGCTCTTTGTGTTGAATGTCATTCCGTTGATGACGGTACTAAAGGTATTGCAACAGCTGGCGGAATTTCAAATGCTTTAAAGGCATTGGTGCAGTCTCAAAAGGAAGCACAAGCCTTGCTTGATGATGCCAAGGAAAAAGAAATGTCTACCACTGATGTTGAATTTACTATGAACGAAGTTCAACAATCATTGATTCATACACGCACTAAACTGCATTCGTTTAACTTAGATTCTGTCTTACCGAGTGCTGAACAAGGGATGAAACAAGCCGAAGAGGTAAAGAAAAACTCTGCTTCTCTTATCGATGAATTTTATTTCCGTCGTAAAGGACTTGGAGTTGCGTCACTTATCTTTACATTATTGGTTATCGGATTATATCTTTTTATTAGGAAAGTGGAAAAGAAGTAATAATTAAACATAGAGAGATATGGGATATTATATATCTCATATCTCGTGATATAATAAATGGTTATATACACATATTGCCGGAAATTGTAAAAAGCAGCAATTTGTAGATCGGAAGAGCGTCGTGTAGGGAAAGAGTGTAGATCTCGGTGGTCGCCGTATCATTAAAAAAAAAAAA
>CAJVYT010000268.1 GCA_913009765.1 uncultured candidate division Zixibacteria bacterium | reverse complement strand
TCAAACGATCACAGTCCGCCGCCCCCACACTTTCACTTCAGCTGGTTTATTAATGGCCATCGTAACCTACTTTTCAGGGCGAATATTCGTCATTTTCCTGAAATACTTATTAGCAAATACCCCACCGGTTGAGAATTACCCGTTCTGGGTTCAGGGTGGGATTTTTATAGGGTCAATGGTCGGCTTGGTTATCGCAGTCAAGTATCGGCATTGGTTTCGAACCTCAACGGCTTTGAGTAAACGAAAAATCGAATTGCTGTTCTATATAGTGTCTGACAGAAAAGTCTTCTTTTAGAAACATTTTTGACCCCCGAGCACCAGGATTTCAATTCCGGGATTGTTTTAACATTGGCATTGAGTATCTGCCAGTAGCATCTCCGTGCAATTAAGCCCGATTTAGCGATATTATCAAGTTTTGGACATAGCTCTCACTCTCGTTATGGCTACGAGGTTCTTATCTCTATCTGATGTCAAATTTGTGCTATGCAGCCAGTTGTCGTCGCTTTCGCTTGCGTGTATTCTTGATAAACAGATCATGACCAAGTTTATGGAGGTTATAACCAAGGACACCCAAAGACACATAACTTCTAAAATGACCAATACCACGATCAGGACAACGATCTAAGCTGTGATGGTTCAAGCAATTGATGTTGGATTCAACAGCAGCATGTTTATGACGATAATGAATGAACGCTTCCGTATGTTCTCTCGCATTTTCCAATATGTTCCGCCTACCCTTTTTGGGGAGTACCAGTAAATCTACTAACGGTTCAAGTGTCGTCCTGTTTTCAGGACTCCAGAAACCCTTGTCAAAACTGACACTGGCAATCTGTAAATTGTATCGTTGTTTAATATGATTGAGCAAGGGTTGTGCTGATTCGACCTCATGTTCTTGCTCTAATACGCGATGAGCTACAATGTAGTCATACTGGTCAGTTGCAATCACTACATTCAAGCCTAAATCAACACGGTTCCCTGACTTGCCCTTCTTGATCCACTCAGTGTAGGGCTCAAAGATAGAAAACAACTTCTCTGCATGAGGAATAACCTCACCCTTGATTAACCTGCGAAAGATCAAATCCAGATGCTTATCCAGCATCTTTTCATAGGTGTCCAATTCTAATAATAGAGCCATTCTTACAGGGGATACTGAAGAAGCAGTCAAAAAATCAGAAGCTGATTTTTTAAGCTTGTCACTGACCTCTCTACAGATACCGAGGTAATCAACTGCCGCGCCAGCAATACGGGTGCTTTTGTGCTTGCCACCCCCGACTGACACTTTCCCTAAGTTGCGACAACTGTTCCGGGTCTTTCGTAACCAATCCCGGTGCTTACGCCAGCCCTTGATATTTTGACCCTTTATTATCTTTTGAACAAGGGACAAACACTTCCTGACTGCATCTAATGTCAGGTTATAATCACTGGGGAAATGAACATTGCTTTGTAGTGGAAAACCATCAACTTTCAAGTTGATGATCGTCTCCTCCCCCGAGGCTTTTTTTTTACACTATGACCATAAGTCACAACAGCTTCGTTAATCTCATCCAGCATCTCTTCGGTGAGAAGCCCTACATTATCCTTGATACTTTGGAGAGAATACTGTCAGCGGGCACTTGAAAATGCCCCAGTCGTGGGCACTTCATAATGCCCCACCGGAGAGAGTTCAGTTTAGCTTGTCTTAGATCCTTTTTCCACTCCTGACCGGACAGGTTCTTTTTTATCGATATTCATTTCTCCTTTTTTGATGTTTCTGAGCCGGTAACTGCGACCGGTAATTTTAATAATATGTACTAACTCCAGGAAGCGATCCAGGACAGCAGAAGTAGCTGCATTGTCACCCAGGATCTTGCCCCAGTCTTCGATTGGTCTGTTGGTAGCAATGATGGTTGATTGATGCTGATACCTTCGATGAATAACCTCCAGCAGAGCTTCGGCTGCCTTTGCAGGAAGTGACTTCATACCCAGTTCATCCAGGATAAGTAAATGAGGTTTCAAGTATTTGGTCAGCATAGTCTTCTCCGGATCATCATAGAGATCCACAGCCATATCAAAAACAGAACGATAATAAACACTATATCCATTCTGGATTGCTTCTATTCCAAAAGCCACAGCCAGATGAGTCTTGCCCACTCCAGGAGGACCAATGAGCAGGATGTTCTCAGATCTGGTCATGAAAGCTGTGGTTGCCAGTTCTTTTATAGTACGTTTGTTTAATCCGGGATTAAAGTTGAAGTCGAACTCATCAATGCTGCGCAGGTATGGGAAACTGGCCTGTTTCATGCGTCGGTCTAAAAGCCGATCCCTTCTCCGGCTGAGTTCATCATCCAGCAGGTTCTGTAAGAAGGTGTCATAGGGAAGGTCATTGGCTTTTGCTTCCTGTAACCTGACTTGCAGGTGTTCAGCCATACCAGACAGTCTGACGCTCTTGAGCTTATATTGGATTTGCTCGATCATGATTCCACCTCCTCAAGCTCGCCCATAATATGAGCATACTCCTCAGGTGATCTGATAATATCAGAAGTTTGGCTAAGACGCAGATCCAGTTGCTGTTCCTCCTGCTTCATGATTCCTTCTTCCAGATAATTACGGATCAAGTGATATGAGAAGCTGCCACGCTCACAAGCCAGATTACACGCTTTGTTCAGATCTTTAACAGGATACTTGCTTTCTAATCTGAGTACGCCATTGATAGCGCGATAAGCCAACAGTCCTCGTACAGCAATGGCCTCATCGGCCCAGCGGCGTATTCCTTTACCTGCAGTATCACATTGCTGTAATAGCTTTTTCTGCCAGGCATTCCGGTCCATAGATTTGTTCTCAGGTAAACAGCTGCGATCAGCATGAAAGCTGCCTTTGCGTGTTGACTCCAACCATTGGATTATTTCTCCGTTGTAAAGCACTTTGACCCATTCACTGTTATAATGAACAGTAACCTGTTTGCCCATATACTTGGGTGGTATGGGATAAAAGGCGCCCTTGACTTCAATATGGCTATCCAGGGCATTGACTTTACGAGTCCCAACCTGAAAGTAAGCAAACGACTTCTCAGGAAGGGATTGTAAGCTTGGCCTTTCCTCTTCGAACATAACTGTGACCTGACGCTTGGTAGTACCGTGGATGCGGGTACTGGCCCAGGTATTATTCCAGTTCTGCAAATGGATATTCTGCGCATCAATGGATTCAAAGCGTTTACCACCCAGGGCATTGTTCTGAACATAATCCACATTTGATTCTACTTTGCCTTTATGCTGAGGGGTAGCTACCCGACAGGGTAAGGGAATGAAGCTGGCGTGTTTGCTGTATTCTTCATACAAGGGGTTGAGCTCTGGTTCATAGAGGTGCGCTTTCAATACGCCTGATTTGAGGTTATCCAAGAGCACAGTTTGCGTGACCCCTCCAAAAGCAGAGAAT
Source organism: uncultured candidate division Zixibacteria bacterium (assembly GCA_913009765.1). The sequence continues at coordinate 2,823 of CAJVYT010000268.1, read as the reverse complement.
GCCTCCTCATGGCAACGGATAAAGGTCTCCACATCCTGATGCCACACAACCTTCTCAAAACTCTTACGGCTATGTGATAGAGTCATGACAAACAACCAGGGTTTTACATACCGGCCATTCTTAAGAGTGGGAGCTCCCTGACCAAAGTCAACTTGAGCTTCAACACCGGCGAGAGTCTCTATCCGGGCATAGAGTTTGGGATCCTTTTTATTCAGATTCCGAACGTAGCGTTTAACACTGTCATAACTGCCTCGGTAGTCTTCTTCAGCACAAAGATCCTGGTAAATGCTCTGAGCATTCTGTCCGCCTTTTAGCTTGGCTTTGATCTCAGTATCGTAGACCGCCACCTTGGATTTGGAGGGGAGTTTTTCATCCTTCTGAGGGTCGGTGGGCACTTCAAAATGGGCCACCTGACTCGGTGGGCACTTGTTGTTCCCTTCAAGTGGGGCATTTTGAATCGTTAATGAGTCGTTTTCGAAGCTTTGCTTGCCGTTTGAAGAGCTGCTGCAGCCAGCATCTGAATCTGCTTGTTTGTCTTCCCAGTCCTTGCGGTATTTTGCAATTGTGCGACGGTGTATACCGGTGGTTCTCTTGATCTTACGGTTACTCCAGCCTGTCTTGAATAACCGTCCTAATAGGTCCTGTTTGTCCATCTTTAGAGTATTCCCCATGTTTTTGGTTCTCCTTGTTTTTTGCAAAGAGAACTTAATGGTTATCTCTCTAAAGGTGGGGCATTTTCAACTGCCCATTAGTGGGGCATTTTGACTGCCCCCTGACACATCCGTTATCAAATTAATTCCATTGTCCGGATTGGCTGTCTCGGTAACATGAATAGACTGTCCCCGACTGTGTTGACCTTGCTTCTGACGGTAGGTCGCATCAATATCATCCGGACTCTGAAGAATACTACTATGTAGATCATCAGATGACCTCACTGTTACTTTCTCTTCAAGTATCGCAAAATGCTCCTGGTAGATACGCTCGAATATCCTGAATATCTCCGTATCTCCATAGCGTGGCTGAAATGCCTTATAAAGCTCCTGGTAGACCCGACCAAGCTTTTCCAACTCATGGGGAATATCTTTACGGTCCAGACTGTAAACAAACTTGTGGCTGCTCTTATGCACATACGGACTTAATAAATCAGCACATTCTTCTTTATCCTGATCCGACAGTATCCGATGGAATCTGATCAAGACCTCTACCAATAACTGTACCCGGCTGTATCTGCGTATATTGCTGGCGGCTAAAAATGAGTCCGAACGCTGTATATCCGTCTTGATCTTAAGCTGCCGTAACTGCTTTTTCGTTAATGAATCAAAGGCAGACTCAAACAGATTTATACCTTCCCGAATCCAGTAGTCATTGAGCTTGGTCTGAAAATAAAAAAATGTTGATTCTGCAAAGGGGGTTTCTGACAGATTCTGTAAACCAAGTGCCATCCGGGTCTTTATATCAAAATCAATTTGATCAAACAAATGTTCATATGTCCAGCCCTTATGCTGCATCAATATCAACGCACTGACCATGGCATTGACCGGTGCATTGGGACGACTCTTCTTATCAGAGTACAACACAGAAAATTGATTTTCATCAATGTTGCAGAATATGAGTTTGTAAAACGCATATTCGCAACTGGCATGTAACTTTTTGAGTTTCTTCTCCGGCATCATCATCTCTGCGCTGAAGAGGTCTTTTTGTATATGGTTCTTGTTTTCTTTAAACATAGTCCTGATCCAATAAATTCATTATATCCTGTTATAATACAATGGTATAATATACAACTATTAGTGGACTCATACAAAGATAATATCAACCTATACCTATAAATATTATTCACTTATTATACAATATCGCCCGCGATCTATTGTGCTGACTAAACACTATACCTTTTCGGAGTGGACTCATATATAATTTGTTTAAAATTACTCCTTATTATCCTGGATTATTCACAAACATTTGCTACAAAGCCCCGCAGGCACTCAGCAACAACAAGCTAAAGACTCCTTGTATTTTTAACTCCGTTTCGTGCAACATATTCTTAGACACGGTTCTTTCTTATTGTTTTTTCTTACTTTATCTCTTGGTGTCTTTGTGGCATATAAATTTTTCGGGTTATAACAATCCGGCGGCAAGCGCCTGTTTTTGTAACGGTGCTCTGAATTTGGGATGGGCAATCTCAATCAGCGCCCGGGCCCGTTGACGGATACTTTTCCCGTGTAAATAAGCCACACCGTATTCCGTTACCACATAATGCACATCACCCCGGCTCGTCGTCACCGCCGCACCCGGTTTTAAATCCAACACGATGCGTGATTGGGAATCCTTTTTCGCCGTGGCCGGTAGCGCAATAATAGCTTTGCCACCCTTACTTCGGGCGGCGCCGCGAATGAAATCCACCTGTCCGCCGATTCCGGAATAATTCCGGCGGCCCATGGAATCCGAACAAACCTGCCCGGTCAAATCAACTTCGATGGCGGAGTTGATGGCCACCATCTTTTCATTTTTGGCTATGATGAAGGGATCATTCACATAATCCGACGGATGAAACTCAATAAACGGGTTTTCTTCAATAAAATCATAGACATGGCGGGTTCCCAGCACAAAGCTGGCGATGATCTTGCCCGGATGCAGGGTCTTTTTCTCACCATTGATGACACCCATTTCAGCTAACTCCACGACCCCGTCGCTGAACATCTCGGTATGGATGCCCAGGTCCCGTTTTTCTTTCAGGTAATGGAGCGTGGCATCCGGTATTCCGCCAATACCCATCTGCAGGGTGGCGCCATTTTCGATGAGATCGGCAATGTATTTACCGATCCG
>CAJVYT010000267.1 GCA_913009765.1 uncultured candidate division Zixibacteria bacterium | reverse complement strand
ATCGAACTATTTTTGTTTTTTTGGTAATAATTCATCAGAACCTCCGTTAAATCGGTGATTATTAACTTGTATCAAAGAAAAATCGAATCAGATATACTAAATCAAATGGTAGGGGGGAGGGATTTCTGGTATTTTTCAGGGTAAACACATACGCCGGGAAGAGAATGGGATCAGGTTTTCTTCCAGTGTTTCCGTGGAGCTTGTTTTGTGCAGCAAGCAGGGTGTTATAGATTTCCATATAGTATTCACACAGTGTTTGTTTTGGATTTCCCGATGGAAGCATGCCTACAATCGGATGAGCTGCAAGCCAGGCTATAATCCAGCTGATTGCTTCATGAAGAACCATGTTTATCCGGGCATAATGACGTCTGACAGTTCGCTCACTATAGGTTCCAAGCAGCTGGCAGGCTCTGTCATAATCGATAGACTTTCCCGAGAACTCAAAAAATAGTGTCATGCAGTTTTCCAGTGTTATATTGCATTCAGGAATTAAAAATGGGGGTAAAATCCGTTTTGTATATTGATTTCCCGCTTCTTCACTGTCTGGGCAATACGCTATAAAAATAAAGATTGGCTCGTTCTCATAGGACTCTCTATTTCTGATCAGTCTAATAATTTTACCGTGATTATGAAACTCATGTACTTTTCCACAGAGAAAACAAGGATGATAGTTAAAAAAGAACCTTAAGAAAGTGAGATAATCTGCCGAATTATATTGTGATGCTGAAATGAGTCTAGCATTCATAGTCAAAAAGGAGAGATTTTAAGGTCTCTTCTTTTTTTGTCGGCAATTATGATGGCAGATAATTACAATTTTTTTTGTCGGGTTTGCTTAACAGCGGCTATGGTTGCTGGCAGGTAACAGGGGTTGACGAAATCTTAAGACAATTTATACCTGATTTCAAATATATACTTACAGATTTGATAAAAATCCCGGATTCTGTGATAATAAATGAGAAATTTAATAGTAATATTAATAAAGTAATGGCATTGCTTTTTAAGCATATGAATGATGAAGAATATATAGAAATGCATCTGGAAGATATTTTTTCTCTAATAAAAGACTTTTTCCCAAATGAGAAGAGCGGCGTAATAATAACCTTTATAATCTATATAATGAGTATAACCGAAATAGATAATAAATATATGGAAAAATGTTTGAATATGATATCACCGGAAGGGGGAGAGATAGCTATGACAACTGCAATGAAGTTAAGACAGGAAGGAATAGAACAAGGAATAGAACAGGGAATAGAACAGGGAATAGAACAGGGAATAGATGTAATTTCGCAAATTAAAAAAGTAAATTTGTCTTAAAAATTCTCACATTGAGTTAGAAAAATTATCATTTGACTTAGATTAAAAATCCTAATATCCGAAGATAAAAAAATGGAGCAGTGTCCACGAAAATGACCACATGCCCCAAATACAACCCCTCTCCCAAAGGGAGGAATACACTGTTACTTCTTTTTCGGATAGATTTGCAAAGAATTCAAGAGCTTGGGAAGAAATATCCATGGGAAAAGCCAAAAGTTTGTCCTTCATGTAAAAGTATACGCCTATGGGGTCATGGATTTGTCCTTAGATATTTCTACGAATATGTATCTGGAATCTGGATGAAGAGGTGGCGATGTCCTGATTGTGGAGCAGTCCACACAACAAAGCCTTGTGAATATCCCGCAGGCTTTCAGTATCCAAAAAAAATGATAAACAGATCGCTGTTAACCAAATTGGAAGGAAATCCATTTGTCTTAGATATTCCTCGTCAGAATCAACAGTACTGGATGAAGGCATTTAAGTTCCAGAGTAAGCTGGTGGAAAGCTGGTTAAGCCCAATGGAGTTTTTTATGACCTTCATTAAGAGTGGTCAAAAGCAGGTAACATTCAGGTTGAAATACCGCAGAATATACCATGACAGTGACCCGCCCTACCTGCCTTTTGCGGTGACAGCAGGATAGTCCTGATTTATTTTTAAATGAGAATAAATTTTTCAGGAGGTATCCTTATGGATAGTGAAAAAAAAGAGAAAGTAGCAATCTTCCGTTTTGGAGTTATCTTCCCACTGGTTGAATGTAATGTACATGAACATTGGGGAGAAAAAGAGAGTATTCTAAAAGAGTTGGTAAGTACAGAATGGAATATTCCATATTCAAACAGAACCTTCATAAGTCGCGCAACAATTCTTAACTGGTTGGGATGTTATGAAAAAGGAGGACGGAAGATAGAAGCCCTTTACCCAAAAGATCGAGGTGATAGAGGGCACAGCCGTAGTATAGATGATGAAGCCATGGATGCTCTTATCACCTTAAGATCCGACAACCCACACCTTTCAGTGTGCCGTCTGGTGGAGAGAGCTCGTTCCTCCGGTTTATTGCCTGGAGAGAAAGATGTCTCCATGGCAACAGTCTACAGGTTTATGAAACAACACAAATTAAAGAAAAAGAAAAAACAAAAAGACATGCGTAAATTTGAAGTGCAGATGTCGAATGACCTGTGGCAGTCAGACTGCATGCACGGCGGAACAGTAATGCATGAAGGGAAAATTAGAAAAACGTATCTGTTTGCTTTGATTGATGATCATAGCCGTCTAATAACTCATGGACAGTTTTACCTGGCAGAAAATATAGATAACTACCTAAACTGTATCTGGACAGCCATGAAAAAGAGAGGAGTTCCCAGAAAGCTCTATGTCGATAACGGCCCGTCGTTCCGATCTCACAGATTGCAATTGGGATGTGCCGGTTTAGGTATCTCTCTAAGCTATGCACGACCCTACAGGCCGCAGGGTAAGGGAAAGATAGAAAGATATTTCAGGACAGTGAGGGGGCAATTTATGACTGAATTACCGGATAATCTTACGCTCCCGGAATTAAATGAAAGATTTTCCAATTATGTTGAGAATACCTACCATACCCGTATACATGGAACAACCGGTCAAACTCCTATCGAGAGATATTTGAAGGATGGACAAAACCTTAGAAGAGCACCGGATGACCTTCCCGAATATTTTAGAAAAAAAGAAATAAGGCTTGTAAACAAGGATAGAACTGTAAAACTCGACGGCCTGCTTTTTGAAGCCCCTGTTGGTCTGGTCGGCCAAAAAATAACTCTTCGCTATGAAAATCATTACAGAATCGAAGTATTTGTAGATGAGGTATCTAAAGGATTTTTATCACCTCTGGATCCTCATATCAACAGCCGTATGAGGCGAGATAAGATAGAACCGGATGACCCAAAACCTACAGGTGGAAGGCTATTTGAAAGTAATACCATTGCAGGAGGATTCTAATGGATAATTTAAGACATTTCTTCGGATTAAAAAAAGATCCCTTTCCTCAGAACATTCCTGTTAGAGATTTATATCCGCTCCCTTCCCTTGCACCACTTGAAAAAAGAGTATTCTTTGCCATAGAACAGAAAGCCATTTCTGTTATCACTGGGGATGTAGGTGCCGGTAAATCTACCTCCCTGCGATATGTCATGAGTAAATGTCATTCCAGTGAATATCATCAAATTCCAATTGTCGGCGGTGCTTACAGTCTTATGGAGTTGTATAGGCAAATCCTTCTCTCTTTTGGTGTTCATTTCCGCTCTTACCAAATATCTGTTATTATTAAGCAGATCAGAGAATTGTTATTGGAAATAGTTTCACGAAAAATGGTCCCTTTGCTTGTTATTGATGAAGCACATCTTCTGAAGCAGAATGTTTTTACTCAGCTTCATACTTTGATACAATTCGAATATGATTCACAACCTGTAATGCCGGTAATTCTTTGTGGACAGGATCTTCTTCTGGATCATCTTATGGCCAATAGTGCCAGACCTCTTGCTTCCCGTGTTTTAGGGAGATCTCATCTGGAAGCACTTAGAAAAGAAGTCATGATTGAATATTTAGGACACCATCTAAAACTTGCTGGATCTACAAAAAACATATTTTCAGAGGATTCGATTTTTGCTATACATCAGAGCTCAGGTGGATTATTGAGGAAGGCTAATTTCCTTGCTAAAACTGCCATGATGGCTGCTGCTATGGAAGAAAGTTATATGGTCACTCCGGAACATGTTCGTATTGCTTCCACAGAGATTTTATAATTTTCTTAGCCCGTCCAGTTTGGACGGGTTTTCTTTACATCAAAATAATTTTCCAATTTGTCCAATTCAACGTGCAACGGTTTGGTTAATTTAATTTGCGAAATTACACCGAGTACTGTTTCTTTTGGTAATGCTTCCTTCAATTCTTTATCCATCGGGTGTAGTGCCTTAGATGTCTGTTCCAGCAAATTCTGGATTGATCCTAATGCCAAGCGTACGCCAAGTAGTGTTTCAAAACATTCTTTCACCATTCGTCGAGAAACATGCAGAACAGCTGTGAAATAACCAACCATAGCCGTTAGTCGCGGTCCGAAATTTGACATTGATACTCCAGTTGGTAAGGAACCGCGGTGCGCTTTGCCGCATCTTCCACAAAGAGTGAAAACCTGGTATTCGGTCACCTCAGGCTCTATCGGCGGTATTTCTACGTGTTGCCACCGCAGCGGTTCGCTCAACACATGGTTTTTCTTACATCCGGAGAACCACTTGCAGCTCTTGCACTCTTCGGCATAGCAAGCAATGACTTCTTTTACTTCTTCAACCGGGATCAATTCTCGATTGTTACCTTTATGACCAGGCTGACCGCCGGGCTTACGACCGCTTTTCTTTTTAGTACTGTTTTGTTTTCTTTGCTCTTTTTGCTGCGGGTTGTCGGTCGATGGTGGTTTCGACGAGTTTTGAGAATTACTTTCAAGTCTGGCGTTTCTTTCTTTAAGTTCTCTGTTCTCTCTATCGTATTCCAACAGTTTCTCTACTGTAGGTATTTTCCCTGAATCATAGAGCACTTCGGCTTGATTTTTATCCATGTTGCAGGATCTCCCGAAAGTGCTTTGACAATGGGTAGCCCAAAACCGTTTTAAGCGATCGATTAACCTTTCTGGTCTGATCATTTTTCCCTCGCCCGGTTGTGCAGCCAACATCAATCCAATTAGCGGCACGATAACAGCTGCCGGTAAACCCCCGATCTCCGTCGATGAAAGTCTCAAGATAATACAGAGGGTGATTATACACGCTCCGCCAGTCAACAGGAAGCACCCTCGCCATTTTTCCCAATAAGTGCGAAGCAAGAAATTTTACGTGTACCCATGGTAATATCAGAAACCTGCTGTTATAGGCAATAAGATGAAGGTTCTTTTTACGGGATTCAGGCCCCCATCCAATAAACCGGTCCCGACAACCAATATGACGTGGTGCCGAAGACCAATTCAGACAGGCTATCGGTCTGCCTTTTGCAAACACTATATACTTAAGCTGCTCGCCAACCGGATGAGAATAGCCCGGATAGTGGTAATGCTCGATAAGGCTATTGGCCGTTCTTTCGAAGGGTGTTCGTCGAACCTGTCTTATTTCAATTGGCAGGATTTCTGATAAGCTTTTATTTATCGGTGTTTGATTTATTTCTACTTTTTCAGGGTGCTTTCTATTTACAAGGGGGTTGTCCGGGTTCCTTTTCTTGGCTGGTAGTTTGATATGTCCTGCTTCTTGAAGACGAAGCATAAGAGATCTGCACACCATGTCACGCAAAGCACCGTTAGGCTGCACCCAATCCCAGGCAATGCAGAGTTTTTTTGATAAAGCCCAACGGCTCGCATCGGGATTCTCAGCAATAAGATTTCGAATAAAGCTTACATCGTCTTTTGTTAAGATCTTACCTCGATAACTGAATAGTTCCTGCATGAACCATAAATATCATATATTTCTACCGAACGTAAGCATCTTGTGTAAATAAAATCCAAAAATCACGAAAAGGGGCTGAACTATTACAAATATTTTAATCGGTACACACCGATTTTAGACATATGGATTAGAATCAGTTTTTAACAAACTCTGTTGATTGAAAAATGCGGGAACATCTTCATGAATAACAAAATGGAATCTGCTGTGATTGATAATTGCTGCAGCAGCGCCCACAACTTCTGTTTTATCATCCAGTTTTGAATTAACTATATTTATTGTCCGATGCGGTTTTGCAGGTAAATATTCGGCAACCCTCTTTTTCACCAGGGTTAAAAAGGCATCGGGGTTCGGCAGATAAGAACAATTAACAATAACGATCTGGGGATTAAATACGGCGATAATATTAACAATAACCAGATCGGAAGAGCACACGTCTGAACTCCAGTCACACTGATATATCTCGTATGCCGTCTTCTGCTTGAAAAAAAAAAAACATA
>CAJVYT010000266.1 GCA_913009765.1 uncultured candidate division Zixibacteria bacterium | reverse complement strand
AATAGAAGAAAAATAAAATTACCTAAGACATTTATTGAAGCATATAACGCTGAAAGTAAAGTTATTGACAGGAAAAACTTTAGAGAATTTGTGGTAATATAAAAAGCCAGCACCCAATCGAGTAGACGGCTGACGGTCAAATGACCGCCAGTGCGCCTCTCACACCACTGTACGTACGGGTCTCGTATACAGCGGTTCGTTAATCATCTCCTCAACCGCTCTTTTCACCGATTGAGGCTATTCCTTAATTTCGTAAAGGGCTATAATACTACTGGAAAACTATCCGTAACGCAGTGATTATTCCCAATTCAATTTCGGGAAGATTAACGTTCAGTCCTTCACTGCCTGTGAGACCTTCCGCCTTTATCCTTCCGGTGGCGACTCGTTTCCCGCAGCTAATATGACCTCTGCTGACTTCTCAACTGCTTCCGAAAAGCTGTCGAGACCTCCCTCGGTAAGGTTCCTCCCGCAAGCTGGCTCATTCACTAAAAATACCCACAGGGTATTTTCTTAACGCTCTGCCCTCCTCTGATTAATATCTGCTGAATCTACTATTTTGGTTATCCTTAATCCGAAAATCAAGGTTTTGGACTTCGCAAAGATACTTCGACAAAAGCTCAGTAGAACTGTGCTTACTCATCCAACCTCATAGCCTCTTATCCAGTTTCTGCTTGGTTTATCCTGAGCGTAGTCGAAGGGTCAGAACCAATCACGCAGTCCGGCTTACTTCAGTGCATACCTCGCGGTAAACCATATTTCGGCAAGCTCAACACATAGCCTTGCCACTTGCTTCACTTAGGAACGTTACTTCCTCGTGTTAGGGACTTTAACCCGTTGGGACATTCATTTAAAAGAACTATATTTGCCATTCGAGGCACACACAATGTATAAAAATAATAGCCGAAATAGTTGTAAATTAGAGGATTGTAGTCCGCTTCAACTACATCATAAATTGAAAGTTTGGAGTTCCGCAATCGGCTACTATTCTTATGTGCGACAGGAAGTCGCTTACTATAACTGTTTGACATCTAACAGCTTGTCTGATTGATGATCAAACCTTGTGTTCCATCACAAGTAGCCTGGGGACACATGCATACCGGGTAACTGGTTTGTGTGAAGCTGTCCCGACAATATAGCCTGTAAAGGATTCTCGTGAGAGGATGCTGTCATGCCAGCGCAAAGGCATGCAGGAGTTAGGCTCGACCGGTATGGTTAACATATGTGAACTGTTGATAAATGCCGTCAAGTAGAAATAGCGAAATGCGATGATACGCTATGGCCAAAATGGCAAGGGGTATAGATAACAGGTTGTATGATCCTGTTACATGGATCACTAATCCCCCGGCAGATAGACAGAACCTAACCCGGTCAGTTATGTAAGCGGAACCTGGTAAGCCCGATGCGTTCCCGCCAGTTGTTGGCGGGTAGACTTTCCGTAAGGAGAGTACAATATGCCCCGGGTAAAGGAAGACAGAGAAAGCAAAAGCCGGTATGTAATGTAACGGATACGCCCACTTCTGTCATGGTGCTTTATTACGAGAATTTACAGTAAGACTTTTAATGAGGAAAACGCAAATGAGTCTCGTCACAGCGGGATGTGCATCCGAAACCAAATGGACAAACTGGCATTCCATAAACTGGAAGAAGGTTAGCCGTGGGGTTAAGTCACTGCAAAGACGTATCGTAAAGGCCGTAGAAGCAAAACATTTTCACAAAGCCAAAGTCCTTCTGTACCTGCTTGCCAGATCATTTTACGGTAAGCTGCTGGCGATCCTTCGTGTTACTACCAATCAGGGAAGTAAAACCTGCGGTGTAGATAATGTACTATGGAACACTCCGGCTAGACAATGGAAGGCAATTAAGCAATTATCCATGAAGGGGTACAAAGCTGAACCACTGAAGAGAAAATCTATTCCAAAGAAAAACGGAAAGCTCAGGCATCTTGGCATTCCCACAATGAGAGACAGGGCCGTACAAGCCATGTTTAAATCAGGACTGGAGCCGATAGCAGAGACCACGGCAGACCTGAACTCTTACGGGTTCAGACCAAAACGATCGTGTGCCGATGCTATTGAACAATGTCACAACGTACTGGCTAAAGGCAATTCAGCAGAATGGATATTCGAAGCAGATATCAAGGGGTGTTTTGATAACATCTCACATGATTGGATTTTGCAGCATATCCCTTTAAGCAAAAAGGTTCTTGACCAGTGGCTCAAGTCCGGTTACATTGATAATAAAAACTGGTTCCCCACCGAAAGCGGAACTCCACAGGGAGGTATTATCTCACCCACCATTGCCAACATGGTACTTGACGGGCTCGAAGAAGAAATCTATATGAAAGCCTGTCCTATCGTGTACAGTAATGGGAGACGTCAGAACCCTCTCAAAGTCCATTTCGTTCGTTATGCTGACGATTTTATTGTCAGCTGTGCTGATCACGATTATCTTTTGAATAAGATCAAGCCAGTGGTCAGGGAATTCCTTGCCGTAAGAGGTCTTGAGCTATCGGTAGAGAAATCAAAGATCACACATATAAACGACGGCTTTGATTTTCTGGGGTTTAACATTCGGAAATACCATGGCAAATGCCTGATCAAACCTTCTAAGGAATCGATCAAAGGTATCCACGCCAAAATCAGGGAGTGTATAACCAGCAATAAAACAGTAAAACAGGAAAGACTCATCGCAATGATAACACCTAAAATCAGAGGATGGGCAAATTTTTACCGCCATGTAGTCTCGAAAAGAACCTACTCATTATTGGATGAAAAGCTGTTCCGGCTTCTGTGGAGATGGGCTAAACGCAGACACCCAAATAAAAGCTCCCAATGGATTAAAAAACACTACTTTATATCCAAAGGTAACCAAAACTGGGTATTTGCGACCACTGGTAACAGGAAACAGATTGAATTGACTCGTTTCGATGCCACAAAGATTGTCCGGCATAGGAAAATAATCAGCCTCTCTAATCCTTATAACAGGATGTGGGATAATTACTTTGCTGAAAGAAAGAGAAATCGACTTGTTAAACTGAAAATATCAGTAAATTAGCTAAGGAAAACGACCGGACTGCAAACGCAGTTTTAAAAGTGCTTGAGCCGTATGAAGGGTAACTTTCAAGTACGGTTCTTAGGAGGGAAAGGCGGGGTAACCCGCCCGACCTATCCGACACTAACCGTTATATGCAATTCCCAACGAAACAAAAACTGTGCAAAATATCCTACGAATGATCAAGATTGATAAGGATAAAATGGAAGTTTTTTTAAACTTGAACACTTACCTTAATTCTCAATAAGGAAACTATTCTAGCCGTAATAATTTTGATTAATACCATCTTTCGCTCAAAGATAGAATTTCTCTCTTTGCATTTTCAAGTATTAAATCGGTTTTGTTCACATATTGTTGCATACCAAAGGCTGAAATATGTTCTGTCTTAATACCTAAAAAGTTAAAACAAGTGTTGATAAGTGGAGTAGCAAAATTTATAGATTTTAATGGTTCAACAGAAAAATCACCACCAGAAGTCATTAAAACTAAAGCCTGTTTTTTATTACATAGTCCTTTTGTTCCAGATTCTGCCATTTCAAACGTACTTCCTACTTGTGTAATCGCATCAATCCAAGCCTTGACGGTTGCTGGTAAAGAAAAGTTGTACATTGGATATGCCAAAACAATAAAATCCGCATCTATAACCTGTTGCATTAGTTGGTCGTTCTTAGTAAGTAGTTTTGTTTTAGAACCTATCAATTGCTCCCCATTAAAGTTTCTTTTTACATATATTAATTCGACGGCAATAAACCGTTATTAAGCTGCATATTTAATATCGTTGTGGTTAAAATATTTTTTAACTCTATTTGGTTTTGTTTGTAACATTTCCATATGCTCTTTAACATGACTTACAAGTTTAACTTGGTTTCTTGGAGCTGGTTTTTGAGACATTCCTTCTTTCAAGTCGCAATTAAGATATTCATCCGGATTTCTTTCCGGTGAATATGATGGGAGAAAAAACAACTCAATGGTCCTTTTGTTTTTCTCTACCCACTTCTTCACTATTTTGCTGTGATGTACTTTGAGGTTATCCAAAATAAGATATATTTTTCTATCTCTATTCTTTATTAGTTGCCGTAAAAATTGAAGAAATCTATCAGCATTCATTGTACCGGAATAAATCATAAATTGAACCTTCCCTTGATTTGTTACTGAGGAAATCATATTTGTTGAGAGTCTCTTCCCCATAGTTTTTCTTATTGGTGTTTTCCCTTTGGGTGAATAAGACCTACCATGTTGAGAATTATTCTTAACTCCGGTTTCATCTGCCCAATGTATCTCTGCATTTTCACTTTTGGCTTGTTTCTTTATTTTTGGATATTCGCCATATAACCATTTCTTTACTGCTTTCGGATTTTGTTCATAGGCTTTCTTCTTTGGCTTTTGTGGAGTAAAGCCCCAAGAACGCAAATAATCTCCAGTTGTTGTTATTGCCAAAACTATTCCAAGTTCTCGCTCTATTAGTTCTTTTACTGCTTTTCGTGTCCATAAAGCAAAGGCTAATTTTAATTGGTCCGGCATTTTATCAATAATCATATTTTGTATCTGCTTTTCTTGAGATGAGATGAGTAATTTCTTGTCTTCGCTTTTAACGCCTCGGTTTATATCCTTTAAACCTTTTTGACCATCTAACTTATAGCACTTTACCCATGCACTTACAGTACTTGCTCTAACTCCAAACATTTTTGCTATCTCTTTTTTCTTTTCTCCAGAATTTATCAGACTAATTGCTCGCTTTCGGAAGATATATCTTTCTTGACTTCTTAGTTTTCTAAAATCTTGTTTCTCCATACACTAATATACGAAAAATATATTAAATATTGCGGTCTATCTCCGTCGGGTTAATATCCAGGTAGTATAAATATTATTGCAAGAACATTTCTATACCCAAATGATCCAGGAAGTGGAATTTTCTATGGACCTAATAGCAATACAGGCGTAGACATTGGATTTAATTATGATATAGGTAGTTCAAGTTGGTATTTTAATCAAACTGCCCCTTCCTCACATAATAATGGTCAATTTGATTTTATTGAGGTACTTGCACATGAATTAGGGCACGGATTAGGATTACAACACGTTGACAACAAAAACTCTATTATGTACCCGTATTATAATGATAGGACAGGATCAGTTAGAGGTCAAAGCGATGGTGATTTAGCCGGAAGAGTTTACCAACACACAACATCGCCTCTAAATTTATCAGGGACAGTTCCTCATAGTTTAGTTGTTTCAGCAATCCCAAATCATACAACCAATATTGCAGGTGATGTGACAGTTCCTGCCGGTTATATTTTTCAATTAGAAAGCGGTGAAACTACTAACCTGAACGGTCATTCAATAATATCTACCGGCGGTACAATAACAAATAATGGTTCAATAACCGGTCTAACGGCAAAACTTAAAAACGGCAGTATTGTTACGGGACTTTTCCCCACTGTTCAGGGCGCTCTCAACTCTGCTGCCAACGGCAACACTGTTGAGATACAGCCAGGTACATTTACGGAAAATCTTACTGTGCCTTCCGGTGTTACTATTAACGGCGCAGGGGCAAGTTCAACAACAGTGAACGGAACCGTTACTTTTTCAAACGTCAGCTTTTCCTCGCTTGTTTTTCTTACCGTTACCAACAGGATAAATACCATCTTCTCTAATAACATAACATTGGATAATATTACTGCCGGGAGTAGCTCTTACTTTGATGTTTCAAATTCCACCGCGATTAATATTACAAACATTACATCAAGTATGCCGGAAACCCGGGCTATTTACTCTCATTCAGGGTCCGACTTTTTATTTATGGGCGGCACGTTAAACAATAAAACAGATGCAATACATCTCCAGGATAACTCGTACGCCGATATTTTCCAGGCTTACTTCTGTACCAACTCATCTTACGATATTGTTTCTTTCAGCTCAACGGCAAATGCTTACGGATGTATATTCACAAGCTCAACACCCGGAGGCTCGGTGTATGGTAATGTTTATTGGAGCAGCTGGAGTTCTTGCGGCGGAGGCGGGGGTGGAGGATTTTTAGGTGCAGCCAAAGGCACAAATGGGGTTAGCACCGTTACAACGGGCGACCCTGCTGCAAACGAATATGCCTTACTTATGAAAAGCTACAGGGCTGTAAACGACAAAGTAAGAGAAGATAAAGATACAGATAAACATTCAGCAGTAAAAAACCACGACAAAGATCGGAAGAGCACACGTCTGAACTCCAGTCACACTGATATATCTCGTATGCCGTCTTCT
>CAJVYT010000265.1 GCA_913009765.1 uncultured candidate division Zixibacteria bacterium | reverse complement strand
TACATATTCATTGGAATATAGAGTTAGTTTTTTTTTTTTTTTTCAAGCAGAAGACGGCATACGAGATATATCAGTGTGACTGGAGTTCAGACGTGTGCTCTTCCGATCTGTCCGGTTACAATAAATGAATCAACCTCAAAAAAGACAGGGTCATATTTGAAATCAAACTGAATACCATAAACCGTTTGAGCAGTCACCATGTTTATAGGAAAATAGATATTTCGTTTTCCGCTAAGACCACCAACCGGCTGTTGACCGATTGCCGATGTTGAAAACAGTCTGTCGTTTTGTATTTCTATTACATTTATAATAACTGTTCTTAAAGCAGATGAGCCTCCTTGATTATCAACAGCACTGAAAACAGCCGAAAACGTACCGGATTGGGTAAAATCGGGAGTAAAACTAAAATTACCGGTAACAGAGCCACTGCCGACAACTTGATTAAAAACAGCATTGGCAGGAAGTGAAGTTGCCGAAAGAGTAATAATATCAGAAGCATCAACATCGGAAGCAGTTACAGAAAATGATACCGACTCTCCCTGATTCACCGTAAATGGCGACCCTACAACAGCAGCAATTGTCGGATTATTATTTCCTGCCACTGTACCAACGGTTACAGTTACAGATTGAGAAGGTTGTGTAGTACTTGCGTTGTAGGCAGTTAAAGTATAGGAGGTTGTTGATGTCGGCGAAACTACAATTGAACTGTTTAAAGAAGTAAAAGTACCTACACCGTTACTTATCACTACTGAATCTGCATTTGTAACGTCCCATGAAAGTGTCGATGAACCGCCTGAAGTAATATTTGTCGGGCTGGCAGTATAGGAATTGATAACAGGTGGATCAACAGCATTTACATCAACTGTAAATGCAGAAGTTTGAGTGGTAAAGCGAACATCTCCACCAAGTGCCCCGGTAATATCAGAATATCTTGTATATTGGCAAGAAATAATATTCGGAGGGAAAGCGTTATCATAAATCGCTACTTCATAAAAATTAAAATTTGCTACCGTGCCATCAGCTGCTAAAGTATTCACTTCAAAAGGAATATGAAATGCAACTCCCGCACCTGAATCAATAGCTGTGGCAATACCCCCGGCAAAATCGGTCGGAAGCAAATTAATAAGAATTCTTCCTATATTTACATCAGTAGAAGGATTCGCAAATTCTTCTGTTGCAGATAAGCTATAAGCCAAAACACTGGAATTCCCTTGCTGGTAGACAAAATTCATACGTCCACCGGTTGTATCAATTTCGAAAAAATTAGTGAACGATGTGTCAGAAACTGCTATCGTATCAACTATAAGTGGATCAGCTTGAACAGTATCATATTGCACCCCATTTGTAATAAGTGTATCAGATGCAAAAGTTAATGGAGTTAATACTGTTTTATCATATTCAACTAAATATGTTAAAGCAGATAATGCTTTTATATTGGTCATACCGATTGGAATATTAACCGTATCACCCGGTTTGGCTCGGTCATTATTACCAACACTGGCAAAATCAAAAGGTGACGGAGACGGACCACACTGCGATTGAGCATATCCTGAAAACGTCAATAAAATGAGTAAACATAAAAGAGGGATTTTCATAAATCTCATTTATTCCTCCGAATATCTAAAGTATATTTTTTTTTCATATCAATAATACCTCTATTTTAAGAAAAGCATTTTTTTAGTTTGAAAATTCGTCTCTGTCTGTATGCGGTAGAAATACACACCCGAAGCAACTTCTACTCCGGTGTCATTCCGACCATCCCACATAACAACATGGTGTCCGGCAGCAAACGTATCATCTATTAAAACACGTACTTTTTTACCAAGAATATTAAATATCTCAAGAGTCAGATCGGTTTGGTTCGGCAGAGAAAAACTGATATTCGTCTCAGGATTAAACGGATTAGGATAGTTTTGGGATAACTCAAAAGAAGTTGGTATAACTACTTCTTTGGCTCTGTTTTCAACTAAAGCTAAAACACCATCTGACGAGGCAGCTTCAATTGACAAAATTTCTACATCAGAATCTGAATGAAGCTGTACAAAAGAATAATTTCCTGAAGGCATAGAATTACCATCAAGAGAATACACTAAAATACGGCTTGAATCAGCACCTTCTGTAAAATCTATTGTCATATTATCTGTTACATTTTCTATATCATCAGCAGACAAAGAACCGCCGGTAACAGTAATTAAGATACCGCCAATAGAAAAATCAGCATCATAGCTGATACTTGTACCATTATCATTTTTTTCAGTTATGAAGTTTGCAGTTAAAATCTTTTCTTCTGTCGTCCGCTTTGGAGCCTGAGTGCCGCCGGTAGAAATAACATTTATCAACGAAACTAAGTCAGCAATAGAACCTACTATATTATCACGGTTGACATCAGAATTTGCATATTGAAGCGGGTTAAACGGAAATGTAAATGGATTCATAAAAAAATTAGTAAAATAAATAGCATCACCAATATCAAAAGCGATACCATTGATATTTATATCACCTATCAAAACTTCACCTAATGATTCAACTTGAACCGAACCATTAATATAAGTAATTGCTTCCTGTACAATTTTTTCACCAAGAGTATCTTCAAAAGTATTGTCATTATAAACAGATTCATCTAAAAACATAAACTTCATCGGAATATTTATTCCGCTCAAATTTATATTTCCAAAAATTCTTAGTCCTAAAGTAGCAATCGGTCCATTACCATTCGCTAAATATGTACTGTTATTCCCTGATAAATCAGCAACACCGATAATCCGAACATTCCCAATAATATTGTCAACATCTTTTGTATAGCTAAAATATTCAAATGACGAAGAGCGGCTGCTGTCATTGGTTATCGACAACAGCGACAATGCAGATGGGTCATAATTGATAAGCAGATTAAACGAACCTATCGGCAGTTTATTATCCAAATTGATATCTATCGAAACTTTATCTCCCGGATATCCAATATCGTTTGTCATAGATAATTCATACGCCACTGTAGGAGCAAGATATATTGATGATGCCAATGTATCGCTGAAGCCGTACGGGTCGGTCACAATAATTTCAAGAGGATAACTTCCGGTATCATTAAGAGTTGTCTGCCAACTAACTGTTGACTGGCTTCCTTCGGTAAAAACTGCTCCGCTTGGCATTGAGACAATATTCCATGTGAGAGAATCAAAATCAGCATCGGACGCATCAAACAGAATTTCAACATTATCACCTGATTCATAGGATAGATTTGAAACTGTCGAAATAACAGGTTTTCTATTTTTATTTACAACATGAATAAGTACTTCTGTTTCCGAAGATGTTTTACCGTCTGAAACCCAAAGATTCAATTTGAATGGTGAACCGTCAGCAGAATATGGTCCGACAAAACCGGGAGTCCAGCTAAATAATGCCGAATTGTTGTCAATCATTTTAAATGTTGAGCCGGTTGGTTTGTTTGAACAGACAAAAACCAAAGAATCATTATTAATATCTGATGCAGAAACAACAAAAGCAAGGCTGTCGCCCTCAAAAACTGATTCAGTAGAAACTGCTGAAATAGCAGGGGCAAAGTTTTCCTGCTCTACCAATACAGAACCTGCTTCAAACTGAGGTACAATAATTGCCGACTGGGTTGCTTCCACGAAAATAAATTCTCCTCCGGGAGGATAAAACAGAGTATCAATCATAAATTGGTTTCCAAGAGCAGCCGAATCAGCAACTGTAAAATGGACGGTACACAAAAGACCATCACCCGCCGGAACAGCATCTTCAAGCAGTACAAAAAATGAAATCATAAAATGTCCGTTTATATCTGACGACTGGCTTGGAGATATTATTTTATTGGCAATATATTCAATACGAGAATTACCAAAATCCACTGAATCTAATCTCAAGTAATCCGGATTATACGTTATTGGAATTGAGACTGACGAAATAGGTTCATCGTTTTGCATATAAAAGTGAACCGCTACGTCATTACCGGCAACAGCAGATATATTGTCTATATACATTCTGTCTAAACTGCCAAAGGAATCCACTTGAGCAAAAAGAGAGGTATGTACTCCAAAGTACAGCAAAAACCCTAATAATAGGGCAGAATATCTCATTACTTTGTATTGCATATTAGCCAAATATTTCATATCACTATCTAATTGAGCAATTTTGAGACCAATTTTAACTTTTATGCTGACTATTTTGCTGTCAGCCTTTTAAATCCACAAATTGCTTTATTATTGCGTTACCGCTTTGGTAATCCCTTCTGAGGGTTTGTGTTTTAACAACTTACAAATTCTTGTAACAATTTAGCTATTTGGCGATTATTTTGTCTCCTGACAGGTAATTTGATATAAATCTGAAGTAAATGAAAATCCCCTCGATCCCTGATAAATCAATTGCGAATCAATGCAAATTGATGCATGCCGGTATATTTTATCCATAAAGCCGGCAGTAAAAACTAATATCCTTATTAAGTCTCTTAATCTCCTTATTAAGAAAAATTTTATCTCTATGTCTTTAAATCTAAAAAAATTTTGTGTCATTTTTATTTCTTTTTTTTCAGGTTTAATCCGTAAACCTGTTTCCCTTTAGGTAAATAATCCCCGGAAAAGTATTAACTTTTCCGGGGTATGTATTAAAACATCAAACAAAAAATACTTACTTCAACAGAACCATTTTCTTGGTTTGTGAGAAGTCACCGGCGTTTAATTTATAGAAGTAAACACCTGATGCCATAGCAGAAGCATCATAAGTAATTGTTTGAATACCGGCTTCATAAGCACCGGAGAATTCAGCTACTTTTTGACCTGTTACGTTGTAAATAGTCAAAGTAACATCTGAATTAAACGGAACTGAGAATTCGATTGTTGTGCTTGGGTTGAACGGGTTAGGATAATTCTGAGCAAGACCGAAGTTTGCAGGAATTAACTTAGCGTTAACTTGTGCACCTTCTGCTGAACCAAGTTCAACAGAAACGATAGTACCATTAGCATTTAAGAAATCACCTGAGAAAGAGTTACCTTCGAGTGAATATACAAGCACGCGAGTGTTAACACCGTCAAAGTTAGATTGGATTTCCATATTATCAGCTAATAAGTCAGCAGAAACGTTACCTTCGATAACGACTAAAGCGGCACCCATTTCAGCGTCAACATTCAATGAACCATTGTTGTCAACGATAGTTGCTGTGACAGGAGCTAATTTAGCATAAGGAAGAGCATCACCGACAACGATACGAATCAAGTATACTAAATCAGCAACTGATAAAGATAGACCGTCAGCGTTAACGTCAGAAGCGGCAATTTGACCTTCTGTATTTACTGTGAATACGCCAATACCATAGATGAAATAGTTACTGTATAATACAGCATCAGCAATTTCATTAGGTACGGAGTTTAAGTTGATATCACCACGAGCATCGATAGAATCGGCACAAGCGATAAAGACACAACCGTTGTTGAAAGAGACGTCACGGATCGGGAATTTAAGTGTATCTGTGAAACAATCAACATCTTGAGCACCAAAATAGGTAGGGTAACCATAAGTTGGGTCTTGGATTTCATTTCCGTTTGGTGGGAACAATACATCGTCGCCATCAAAAACAACTTCAGAAATATGTAATTCGTCACCAGTCCAGTTAGAAAGGGCGTTGTCACCACAATCCATCCAGAAGAAACGAATAGGAATTTCCTGACATTCAAAGGTACGGTCGTTTGTTACTAAGAAATCTAAAACGGCTAATTCAGTCACACCACCATCAGTAGGATGGTTAGGACCATTAGATGTTTCAGCAATAGCAACTAAACGTAATAAGCCTGAAGGACATGCATTAGAGCAGTTACCATCAGCACCAAAACGGTATGTGAAATATTCCCAACCTTCAGCTGTAATATCAGCACCTGGGGCAGCTGACTGGAAGCTTAAAGCAGAGTTATCATAAGCGATTAATAAATCATAACCACCGATTTTGTTACCGGTATTAAGATTTACAGGAACTAAAACATGTAGTCCCTGGAATACAAAGTTACCTGATTGATCACCAACACATGGGATTTCAACCTGGAACAATGAACCGGCAATTGCATTAATGACAAAATCACAAGTTGTTGAAGCATTACCATCAGAAGCTTCTATTACGATAGTTTGTCCACCTTCAACTGTAGGGAAAATAGTAGATCGGAAGAGCGTCGTGTAGGGAAAGAGTGTAGATCTCGGTGGTCGCCGTATCATTAAAAAAAAAACACACAAAAAATACAAAAAAAAAAAGAAAAGAAATATACCTGATACTACCTGCATCCACAACTCTTCACGTATCTCTCTCTCACACATAC
>CAJVYT010000264.1 GCA_913009765.1 uncultured candidate division Zixibacteria bacterium | reverse complement strand
TTCATTTTTTTTTTTTTTTTAATGATACGGCGACCACCGAGATCTACACTCTTTCCCTACACGACGCTCTTCCGATCTGCTTTTAGTGATCAAAGTATTTTGATCCTTTCTCCTAGTGAGTGGAAGGACAATGCTGTTTCCAATATGCAGATCGCAGCACTTCTGAGTAAAAATCACAAAGTAATCTACGTGGAAACAATGGGGGGACGTATGCCCAGGCTCTCTGAATTCAGGAGAGTGTTGGCACGATTGAAAAGATTTGTTGGGGGCGCAGGAAAAAAATATGGCCATGAAGGGCTGGACCCTCATAAGGTGAAAATTTATAGTCCTTTTGCCATTCCAAAACATGGTAACCCTGTTTTTGATTGGGTAAACCGCCATCTTCTTGTTTTTCAGATACGAAAAATATTACGTCGTGAGAAAATATTGCGCCCCATTGTGTGGTCATTTTCTCCGAGATGGGAGCCGGTAGTAGAAAAAATTGATAAGCAGTGCTTTATTTTTCATTGTGTCGATGCTCTTCATACATACGACACCTCTCCCGGATTTAAAGAGCAGTTTGAACGCAGTGTCAGGAAGGCGGATGTAGTTTTTACGCCAGGAGTTCTGTTGGAGAAAGAGTTAGCACTCCTGAATTCCAATACCAGGAGAGTGGGTCATGGATGTGGTCAGGGACATCTTGATTATACGGATAATAAAACATTGGATCTTGATAATATCCCCACGCCTAGAGTCGTTTATGCTGGCACATTGGCAAACTGGGTAGACTATAATCTGCTTCTTGCTGTCGCAAGAAAGATGAGCGATGTTTCGTTTATGCTTATTGGGTATATCCACGCCCTGGCACCAAAAAATATAGTCGATGAATTATGTAATTTGAAAAATGTTTTTCATCTGGGTTACCAGAAGTACTCCGAACTACCCAAGTTTTATTATCAATCAGCAGTAGGCATTGTTCCTTACCAGCCTGATAACGAACACATTCGCTATTCAACGCCTACCAAATACCTTGATTATCTTGCCGCCGGATTGCCGATAATTAGCACAAGGTTTCCGGCGGCAGAGGATATGGAGGGACTTGTTGATATAGCCGATTCGCCAGATATGTTTGCTAAGCAGATTAAGAGTGCGATTGAGAAAAATTCCGAGACACTGGTTAGACGGCGGTTAGATTATGCAAAAAAACATAGCTGGCACAGCCAAGTGGGCCTGATGAGTCAACATGTAGAAGATATATTGAATAAAGTTGAATAGTAAAATAGCTCAAAATCTTAGGCAGTTTCTGCCTGGCAAGACATCACTTAATCAGTTTTTTCCGTATTGTTTATCTGTAGTAGGAACAATGGGGGCAAACTTTTTTCTGGTTTTGATACTGGTAAGATTGCTTCCTGCGGACGTATATTCAGGGGTTGTCTTAACCAAAGTATCATTGCTGTTAATTACTTCGCTGGCAGGAGTTGGTTTATCACAAGCAGCAGTCAGATGGTATGGGCTGAAGGAAAAAACAGGGAAAATACTCGGCACGGTTCTGTACGGGACGGTTTTGATGTCAGTGATTGGCGCCATAATATTGTTGCTCCTCGTGAATTTATTTGGTGGACGCCTTGGCTTACAGCTTGATCCTCTATTGGCTCTCGCGATTGTTGTCCTTGTTGCATGCTTTATGGTCAATAATGAGCTTGTTAACTGGGAGAGGGCTAAACATCGCAGCATGAGGCATGCCGTATATAGTACGGTACGCGGCTTACTACAGCTTTCTTCTGTAGCCACAATAGTTATGCTGCTTAAAGAAAGTAGTGGCTTTGTGTACGGAATGGCTACAGGAGAAGCTATTTTTACTGCTGTATTGTTATTCCTGGGCAGGCAGGAAATAGACTTTTCAAAAGAAAAGAAACTATTAAAGAAGATGATTGCTTATGGATGGCCTCATACTCTGGTTATAACAAGTGGCTTTATGCTCACATTTGCAGACAGGTATATGCTGTCATTTATGATGAAAGATGAATCCATCGTAGCTTACTATGATGCGGCATACATGGTTGTTGTGTCTTTTTTGTCACTATTGATTCGACCGTTTAACTTGTTTCTTTTTCCAGCATACACAAAGCGATACAAAAATGAAGGAGAAGCATCAACAGTCAGCATGGTGACGCGTGCGCAAAACTTGTTTATATTTTTAGGTATAGGTCTTGCAACAATTATTGTTGTATTACGTATTCCGATATTAGAAATACTGTTCCCGTCTGGGTATATAACAGGCGCTTCAATTTTCGCACCAGTGGCATTTTCGATATTACTGAATGGTGTTTTTATGGCAACGGTAGCCGGGCTCTATCTGACAGATAAAACTGTTAAGGTTGGAACAGCATCACTGCTTGCAATGGCAATAAATATAATCGCAAATTATATTCTGATTCCTTTGTATGGTATGGATGGTGCGGCATACGGCACCGCAATAGCAAGTCTGGCTCAGTTGGGCATAGCATATGGATATTCACGAAGTAGCCTGCCTGTAAAATTGCCCATTGTATTTCTTTTATTTGGTGGTTTTTGGTTATTGTTTATTCAATGGCTAATAGCCTGATAAATTGACAAACAAGACAACTCCTCCCCATGTTCTGGATATCGCTAACTCGGCGCAGTGTTGTTACTGCGGCGCATGTTTGGGGGTATGCCCGGGTGGTGATAGAAGTAACCTGATAATTGATTCATTCGAACGAGAGGGTTGGCACCTTTCAGTGGTTGATGAAGATCGTTGTGCGCCGTGTACCCTATGCCGTGATGCATGCCCCATGAATGTAGTTGATTACAAGGAGCTGGAATCGCAGGTATTTGCAGAAAAAGAACATATGAGTTTTGAGAGCTTGCTTGGGTATTATCGTAAAGGATTTATTGCCAGGTCAACGAATCAAAACAGGCTGGATAATAGTGCAAGTGGCGGCGTGGTAAGTGAATTAATACATTATTTGTTTGAAAATAAACAGATAGACGGTGTGCTTGCACTGCAACCTGGTGGAGCAAACCCCATCGATTATAACTGCTTCATAGCAGGAAGTTATGATGAATGGGACGGCAGCCAGGGATCACATTATTTTCCAATACCAGTAATGACAGCGCTGGAACAAATAATGATTGGAAAGTTCAGGAACGTCGCGATTATTGGCATACCTTGCCAGATAACAGCTCTACGCCTAGCACAGAAACGTATGAAAAAACTAGAAAGACGTATCTTCTGTACCATAGGGGGATTTTGTGGCGGCACAACCACATTCAAACTCATTGATTATCTTGAATCACGCCTTGATCCGACCGATATAAAACAAGTTGCAAGTATAAGATTCAGGGCAGGAAAATGGCCTGGTAACATTAAGGTAAAGCTACGAGATGGCCGAGAAAGATGGCTAGATGGAATTGAGCGTGATTTTCAGTCGTATACTACGATGCTGCCAGCATGTCTGTATTGTGCTGATCATTTTAATGAGCTTGCAGATATTTCAGTCGGAGACCCGTGGTTGCAGGATATAATAGACCGCGATGACGGAGGTTATTCCATAGCCATCGGGAGAACTGAACACGGGCTAGGACTTCTTTCTGAGCTCATAAATGAGAGTCGTATCAGTGTAGAGACAATAACTGCAGAACGCATGGTGAGAAGCCAACGTGGTCCTATGGATTACAAGAAGCGTGGCTTAAAGCCGCGAATAGCGCTAAAAGCATTATTCCCTGCAAAAATCCCCAGGATAGAAGGGGCGAGATTAATAAAGACAGACATCCTGGATTATATAAATGCATTTGTATTGCTTGTTCTGCTTCGCATTACTCGACTGAGATTATACTGGAAGATAGTAAAAAAATTACCAAGTAATATAGTCATTCTGATAAATAAGCCAGTTTATTTTCTGCAAAAAAGACACAATCTGCAAAAGCGAATAGTTAAAAAGTTATTGACAAAACTACGGATAAAATAGAAACATTGATAATGTTGGTAAGTAGGGGTTTATTTTTCAGGAAAATAATTCTCCTGATGGAGAAAATAAAAAGATACGGAATCGGGAAAACTGTAATAAGGATTTCTCGGAGAATCATATCGGAATTGGACCAGTATATTGGTTTTTCAAGACGGTTAATTATTCTGCAGGCGAATATTAATAATCGATTTCCTGGAAAAAAGAAAGATAAGCTCAAGAGCTGGTTAGATAATGGGATATTGATAGACAAGTCGCATGACCAGCAATTTGTGCAGTTTGTATTGAATGAAAAGCAAAAGTGGGCAAAAAATTACTATGGTTGGAACACTGATGAATATGCAAATGTAGTTTTCCCGTTACTTTCCCCATTTAGTCTTCGGAGATGGGTACAGAATAATTCAAGCAAGAAGCCAGATTTTATGGTGCCAAATGAACACAGCAAGCACAATTTTTTAATACTGCATGCAATTGCGCACCTTATTACAAAGGAAGATGTGCATATAAAGGAGGCTCAAGATACTTTGCTGGATTGGAGACAGTGCTGCCCATTTGGAGTAGGCGTATCGTATTATACAACACTTAACGTGGCCCAACGTTTAATTAACTGGTCTATTTATTATGCCTTTTTAAAGGGAAAAATTGAACAGCACCATTCTGACCATTTAATGTGGTTGGGTATACAGGCTGATAAGGATTATAGATTTTTGAGAAAATATAATACGGGATTCTACGATCTGCGCAATAATTTCTATATTTGTGAGCTTGTGGCGCAAATTATTTATTTAAGATCCTTTGCCAGCTCTACCTCAAAAGAGAAACAAGAATCTCTCGAAAAAGAATTGGTGAAAGAGACAAGCCAGCAAATCACTCCAGATGGCTTTACTGCCGAAGGGTCTGTCCCTTACTCAAGGTTTGTTTGTGAGCTACTGGCACTGGGCTACCGTTTGGGTATTGCTAAACTACGGTCACCGCTGGAAGAACTTTTTAAATCACTATTGCTGGTAAGTAGTGAAACGGGAGAAATTGCAGCGTTTGGAGATGTGAGCTGTGAGCGTGCATTTCAATTGTATAAGGATGAACCAATCCTTGATGGTGCGCTATTTTATAATTCGATTGCAGAAATATTTGATGCAAATACAGTAAAACAAGAAAATGCAAATGAACTTATTTTGTACCAATATATCTATACTGGCCAATTGTGTGATGTGTATGAGGCTTCTGAGCATATAGATAGAGATGAGGCTCGTGACGGGTTTGTTTCTTACAATAGATCATGGGGTAAGCTTATTGTAGATATAGATGATATAGGATTGCACGGGCAAGGAGGGCATGGCCACTGTGACCAGGGCAGCTTTGTTTTGTTCGGCAATAAAAAGAGCCTGGTTACTGACCCGGGCACATTGAGCTATTTTTCTGATTCAGCTATCAGAGACAAATATCGAAGCTCTGCTATGCATAATGTGACTTCACCAGACAATTATGAAACATGTGTCCTGGGTCCAGGGCCTTTTCAAGTACGAGATGCTAAATCAGTACAGGTTGTTATGAGCGTAGAAAATTCTGTACTGAACATGTTTTTACCTGGTTTTATAGTCAATGGTAAACATGAACCAGTACAAAGAAAGATTAGTGTGCTTGATACCGGGATTATGGTTAGCGACGAATGGAGCCATCTGAATGGTATGAGAAGTAGACTTCATTTTTCACCAGGCATATCTGTTGATCTTGAGTCTCAAGTATCCGCTGTAATTTCGTTACTTGAGGAAAAATGGCATTTGCAAGTTTACACTGAATCTGAAATCCTTGTGTCAGAATATATATATTCTCCTCATTATCATATAGAAGAAAAAGCAACAAGGATAGAGATTAAAATCCCCGATAATGTAAAATCAGTAGAATATTCTTTAAAGCGGGTTTCTGGTAAGTGATTCGTGGACATAACTGTTTAGTATAGGTTAGATGTAATAGCGATAGAATAATTAAAGAAATGCTATATAGAATAAGAAAATTATTGTCGGAAATTTTGTTAATTGCCAGAGAAGGAACACTGGTAGGTACATTGGTATTTATTAAGTACAAACGAAATGTTGAAAAAGCGGCCAGCGCATGGCAGGCAGGGGATCAAACCAGGTCGGGGATAGGTATTATTGGAGCCGGTACCTACCTGGCATCAATACACTTGCCTTGCCTGCGGAAACATAAGGAGCCACTATATGCAATTATGTCGCGCTCTGGAAAAACAGCGAAAGCGCTGGCATTTTATAACAAAATAAGATCGGAAGAGCACACGTCTGAACTCCAGTCACACTGATATCTCGTATGCCGTCTTCTGCTTGAAAAAAAAAAAAAAAAAAAAACAACACAGAACT